>JAGHAI010000075.1 GCA_021161555.1 bacterium | reverse complement strand
TATGAATTTGCGCACCACCACATCTTTTTCCGTAAAATTTGTTGAAAGCAGGGATAAAATAAATGGGGCGCAGACGAAATCCTCCGAGAAAATTATACTCCGCGGCAAGAGAATTTACTTTATCGCAAAACACAAATGGGTCGATGAACGGCGCGCCAAAAATTTCAAACGGCTTCGTAGTGCCTCTCCCCTCAGAGATATTGGTGCCTTCCAGAAGACACATTCCAGGATAAACTGTCGCCGTCTGAACTGTGGGCATATTGGGCGATGGCATCACCCAGGGCAGACCCGTTTCATCAAACCACATATCTCGCCTGTAATTCTTCATCTTTACAATTCTGGGCGAGGGAAGATTTTTTGCCATACAGCCATAGTGCAAAATTTCCGCTATTGTCATTCCGTGACGAATTGCGAGCGGAAGCAACCCCACAAAGGATAAAAATTCTTCTTCCTGAACAGCACCCTCGACGATTTCTGCGGTAATTGGATTGGGTCTGTCCAGAATCCATATCTCAATGCCCATTTCGGCGGCAACTTCGATGAGCAAAAAAGCCGTCCAGACAAATGTGTAATATCTCGCACCGACATCCTGAAGGTCAATCACTATAACATCAATCCCTCGCAGCTCCTCTTCCTTCGGTTTTAAGGACTGGAAATTTTTTCCATAAAGCGAGACAATCGGGATTTTATACTTTTTATGCAAATCGTTTCGAACCGTTTGTTGGTCCTGCTCTGTGGAAAATAACCCGTGTTCGGGAGCAAAAATTTTTTCAAGCGCAATTCCATCATCGACCATAATATCTACGACATGTTTAAAATTTTCATCAACAGATGCAGAATGACAGAGAAGGGCAACCTTTTTATCATAAAGTTCACCAATCAAATTATCACGAAGCAGAGAAAGACCGATTTTTACCTGATTTTTCATACTAACTCTTTGAAAATTGAAATTTTATGTCGGAACAATTATAGTATTCAAAATAAGAAATAGAGTTCATTAAAAATATTTTTAAAATTGATACTTAAAAAATTAGTTTTTGTCGTTTCATCAAGCGGTAAGTTTGAAAAAGTTTAAGATAAGAAAACGGGGCCGACCAGATTTGAACTGGCGATCTCCGGCTTGACAGGCCGGCGTGTTTACCAGGCTACACCACGACCCCGTTTGAAATCATTCTATTTTGCCGCCCGATTCCTTCAAGCGTTCCTCTACATCTCCACCTTTGCCGATGCCAATGATTATCGAAATTGGAATGAGAAACGAGAAACCAATAACTAAAAGCAGCGGCGCAAGCGTCATAGAACGCATCTCGAGCAGAATAAAACCCACTATTATCGATAAAATTCCCAGCGCAAAAACAATGTAATTTGCCGCACTGAACGAAAGATGCTTTTCGGAATGCCACTTATGATACCGTTTCGGCTGTGGCGCTTCCTTCTTGTTTTTCCTCTTAACATCTCTTTTCACCATTTCCGCTCCTCAATTTTACAAAATAAAATAAATATCTTCTATTGCGCAAGGAATTTTTAAAAAATCCAGACTTTTCAATGAAAATTATCCGATATGTTGAGCGACAGCATTCGCCAGGTCAAGCGTTGATGCGGTTCCGCCCATATCATAAGTGCGAACCCTACCCTCTGCAATTACTTCTGCAACAGCATTGAGAATTGCATTTGCCTTTTCCTTTTCGCCGAGCCAGTCGAGCATCAATCGAGAAGCAAGAATCATCGCCGTCGGGTTTACCTTATATTGACCCGCATATTTTGGGGCACTTCCGTGAGTTGGCTCAAATACCCCATAACTATCCCCGATATTTCCGCTCGAAGCAAAGCCAAGCCCACCGACAAGCTGTGCAGCAAGGTCTGAAATAATATCTCCGAACATATTGCTCGCCACGAGAACATCGTAGTCGTAGGGATTTTTCACCAGCCACATCGCCATAGCATCGACATTGGTCTCCCATAATTCCACAGGCGCATATTCAGGGGCAATTTTTCTCGCAATTTCCACCATCATTCCAGATGTCTCGCGTATCACATTTGGCTTTTCAACAACAGTCACCGACCTTTTTTCGTTTCTTCTGGCATAATCGAACGCCGCGCGCAAAATTCGTTCACAGCCCTTTTTTGTGAACACACGGCACGAAATTGCGAGTTCATCGCCAGGAACATTTCTATATTTTTTCATATTCGGCGAATGATTTTCCATCGCAGTCCTGACCTCATCTGGAACAGGACGGAACTCAACGCCGGAATACAATCCCTCAGTGTTTTCCCTGAAAATTACCAGGTCGATATCGTCGCGATAGTTGAGCGGATTTCCCTTAAATGCCTTGCAGGGACGAAGATTTATGTAAAGGTCGAACATCTGCCGCAACCTTACAATCGGCGAACGATATACAAGCCCCTTATCCCGCAATTCGGGAACCAATTCTTCCGCCGCTTCCTTCTTCGGCTTGGAAGTTATGGCTCCAAAGAGGCAGGCATCCGTCTTCTTCAAAAGTTCAATTGTTCTTTCAGGCAGAGGGTCTCCTTCCGTGCGCCAAAATTCCCAGCCGATATCCCCATAAATATATTCCGCATCGAGACCAACCCTGTCGAGAACAATCATAGCCGCTTCCATCACATCAACGCCCACACCATCACCTGGAAGGACAGCGATACGATATTTTGCCATAAAACCTCCTGGTTGGGATTATTTTTGCGACTACGAATTAAAACAATACTCGATTTCAGTCAATAAAAATCTGTATCGGGAAAATAAAGGATGTGTGCTTTTTGAGGATGTTTCTTTTAGCACTGGCAAAGTTTTTAATATCAGTTATAAAAAACTTCTCCGGCGGAGGGACTCGAACCCCCAACCTAGTGGTTAACAGCCACCCGCTCTACCGGTTGAGCTACGCCGGATATTGTTTTCTTAAATATTTGTCAGATGACGATTTGTCAAGGAATTTTTTATCAGCATTATTCTTTTACACCTTTTACACTATAAAAAGGCTCATTTAAAAAATCCTGAACTTATGGACAATTAGGACAGGAACAACCAATCGAAATCAGCAAAACCATAACCGACAACACAGCAAACGAAATTCTGATGATAAAATTTTTCACAATGCCCTCCGTAGGTATTTTAATATTATCGTCTATTTCTTTCTTTTTCCAGAAACAAGCTGCACCATCGCTCCGATAAATGCCAGAACGATAATAATCGTAATCCTGCTAATTTGTGTCATACCATCGCCAAAGATGTTTCCGTTTCCAAATTGCAATGTCAGTTGCTCAATTCCCGATATAGTGATGAAAGCACCCACGAAGGATGTCGCCGCGACGATGGAAATTTTTTTGAATATAAGCGCAACTACAGCACCCAGAACGGCACAGAACGAAAGTGTTATATAATATAGATACAAAGCCACCATCGGGGGAACGACTGCCTTTGCGAATAAAAAGCCTGCCAATCCACCAATCGCTATGAATACGGCTGTATTCACAAATTTAAAGAGAAGCACTCCGATAACGGCTCCCACAAGCACACCAAATATCACAAAGACCACAGCGGGCATTATTGCAAAGGCAACCATTCCGCCTGCAATTCCCCCGACAATGAAACCGAATAGAAATATTAGTTTTCTGTATATAGTCCATCCACCAAAAAGGAGAAGAACTCCAGCAACAATCATCAATATGGATGTGAGATACTGCATAAAAACTTTTTTAATTACTGCAGAATTTTTTCTATTTTCCAGTCGATTGTATCCCCATCGACGGACAAAATTCCAAACGAACCAAATTTTTCACCTATATTTCCACTCAAGGCACCGGGATTCAAAAGCCGCGTGCCTTCAATTGATGTATCCGATGGAATGTGAGAATGTCCGTAAAAAATCAGGTCAAATTTTTTGTCGGGGTGTTTTTCTCGAATAAACGCGTAAACGCGCTCGTCGATGGAATATGGAGAACCCAATCCGTGAGTTATCGCAATGGAATATTTCCCCACATCAAAAATTTCGATTTCGGGCAGGGCTTTTCGGACATCGTCATCATCCATATTGCCACAAACCCCGAAAAAATCCGCTTTCTCCATCAGAATTTTCACCGCATCCATTGATGTATAGTCGCCACAGTGAATAATAGCATCGATATTAGAAATTCTTTTAAGAAAATCCAGCGGGAAAGCGGGAATCCGCTGACCGATATGACTGTCTGAAACTACGGCGATTTTCACGGTTTATCTTTTCTTCTTCTTATGTCTATCTCTCTTGCGACGCTTCTTCAATTTGTGCCGCTTAACCTTACGAAGTTTCCGTTTTCTGCCACAGGGCATATTCTTCTCCTCTACTCATTTTTTAATTTTTAGTTGCTAATTGTAAAATATTTTTATAATTATGCAAGAACTTTTTTCAAATTGATGGAAACGATAATTTTAAAGGGGCAAAAATGATTCTTCCAGAACACGAAGTAGTCATCGGAGAAGACGAAATAAAAGCGAGAATAAAGGAACTTGCCGACGAAATATCAGCCGACCTCGGCGACAAAAATCCTCTCGTCGTGGTGATATTGAAAGGTGCGTTTATTTTTGCATCAGACCTCGTGAGGCACTTTGACTTCCCATACGAGATGGATTTTATGTCCACATCCTCCTATGGAAGCGCGACAAAAAGCAGCGGAATAGTGAAAATTTTGAAAGACCTTGACGAACCGATAAAGGACAGAACCCTGCTCATCATAGAAGATATCGTCGATACGGGATTAACTCTCCACTATCTCGTTCAAATGCTGAAACTGCGGGAACCAGAACGCATTGAAATAGCGGCATTTCTGTCGAAGCCTGCGCGGAGAAAATACAGTTCAGAAGTAAAATACATCGGCTTTGAAATCGACGACCGCTTCGTCGTGGGCTACGGGCTGGATTATCAGCAGAAATACCGCGGACTGCCGTATGTCATCGCAATCGAATAATCCAAATATATCTTATGCTATTCTCGGCGAAAATATTTTTCTCAAACGATATATGTATATCAAAAACATTGCGAAGACCGCCGTATAGAACGATGACGGTATGATGTATCTCCCCAATCCATATAAAAATTGTTCGCGATACTGCGTAAGCCCCAGATAAATCGCTCTATCGATAATTCCAGCGACGAAAATTACAACTCCATCAAGGAAGGTATGCTCGATGTTCAACTTTTCTCTCATAATTGCCAGGAAAAATGCTGCCGTTGAGCGAGAAACCACTCCCGCGCCCATCCACTGTGGGTTCAGGCAATCGAGCAGAAAACCAGAAAACGCTCCCCACAAAATAGTTCCGCGGCGGGATGAATACGACCCCACAAGGACAAGCGCAATCAAGCCGATGTCGATATCCCATCCCAAAATTCGCAAAGGCGCAAGAAGAGATGTCCCCGCATAAGTCGCAATGACTATCAATATGAAACGAGTGATAAAAACCATAATAATCGAAAAGATTTTTGCTAAAAATACATCTGCCAGAAACAATTTTCAAGAATTTTATTTCAAACCTTGATTTCTGCATTTTCGCAGACAATAATATCGATATGAACCATTTTTACATTCACATTCCGTTCTGTAGAAAAAAATGCAACTATTGTGCATTTTATTCCATTAGATACGACGAAACATCTGCAAAAAGATTTTTAGATTCACTGCTCAAGGAAATATCCACAACCGGCAGCAGATTTTTTGACAAATCGCAGGAGGGAAAAGACAAATTGGACACTGTGCACGCCAAAACGATTTTCTTCGGCGGCGGAACACCTTCAATTCTCGATGCGAACGATATATCGAAGATAATTTCCGCCATCGAAAAAAATTTTGGCGTAGAAAAATTTGACGAGGCGACAATAGAATGCAATCCCGAAAGCATTTCTTTGAAAAAACTTCTAATATACAGGAAATCAGGGATAAACCGCATAAGCATCGGAATTCAATCTCTCGGCGAAAAATTTTTAAAATTTCTCGGCAGAATTCACACGAAAGAAGATGCGCTTTCGTCGCTCGATACGGCGTTTGAATCGGGCTTCGACAATGTCAGCGCCGACCTAATCTTCGGCATCCCCGAACAGACAAAAGAAGACATTCTGCGCGACATTGACGAAATCATCTCCCGGGGAGTTAGGCACATTTCACTGTACTCTCTGACTCCCGAAAGAAACACGCCGCTTGAAAAAATGGTAGCCACTGGCAGAGTAAAACTGCCATCTTCGGACGAACTGGCTGAAATATATTACGCTGCCGCAGAATTTTTTAAAAAAGCAGGGTTTCGCAACTACGAAGTTTCCAATTTTGCTCTCCCCGAATACGAATGTCTGCACAATCTCGCATACTGGCTCGGCGATTATTATCTTGGCTTCGGTCCTGCGGCACATTCATTTTACGAAGATAAGAGATGGCACAACATAAATTCGCTGGAAGAATATGTGGAGAGACTGACGAACGGCGCACTACCATCAACGGATTGTGAGACAATAGGTTATAAGGAAAAGTTTGAAGAATTTATTATGATAAGGCTTCGTCTTGCGGATGGATTTTCCATCAAAGAAGCCGCCGAAATTTGAAATATCAAAATTGATGATTTTAAAACAATTTTGAAAAATCTCATCGACAATAATATACTTGTAGAGAAAGGAGAAAAAATATTGCTGTCGCAGGACAGGCGCCTTCTCGCGGATGGCGTTGCAGAAAAAATCGTGCGGGATACATTTAATTTTCTCGGCATCGATTAGACGAAAACAAAAATATTGCGCAAACATAAATAATATTTAAAATGTTCGGCTTCATTTTGTTGAATACCTTTTCGAAAGGAAATTTTTATGAAACTGACCGATTATCTATCCCCAGAATTTATTGAAATAGGTCTCGAAGCAGAAGACAAATGGGACGCCATAAGAAAGATGATAAAAATTCTTGCCCGAACGGGAAATATAAAGGACAGTTCTGCGCTGGAAGAGGAAATGTTCGCCCGAGAACGAACAATGAGCACGGGTCTTGGACACGGCGTCGCTATTCCTCACGCATCTTCCGATGTGGTTGAAAAAATTTCGGTCGCCGCGGCACTTATGAAAAAAACAATCGACTTCGAATCCCTCGACCTGCAGCCCGTGAAAGTCATCTTTGCCATAGCATCGCCCAAAAAGAGAGGAAAAGATTATATGGAACTTCTTTCTCAAATAGCATCGCTTTTCAGCAAACGGGAATTTATCGAAAAAATACTGAATGCGAAAACCCCCGAAGATTTTTTTAAGACGATACTTGACTTCGCAGACAAATAATTTTTTAAAAAATCACACAATATAGTCAGTCAGATAATTTTAATTGTAAGACATTATTCTGTCGGTCGGATAATCCTTATAAAATGGCGGGACAAAAAACTAATATTTCGTGTTTCTGCCGAGAACCACCACGATGTCGTATCGGAATTTTTTGCTCATCTTAAGAAGTTGAACGCCCGGTATCAATTCTGCAATTTTTCTCGCCTGCTCCTTCAAACCGGGCTTGTAATATATCTTTCCTTTGTAAAGATTTCTCTCCCTTCTGGAATTTCCAATATCCGCCACATTATATCCATTTTTCTTCAGCAGAGATGCAGTTCTTGCGGCAAGACCTGAAATTTTTGTGCTGTTCAGCACCTGAATTTTTAAGCTCGATTTCGATTTTGTCGCATAGGAACTGGCTGATGTGGCTGCCGCAGATACAAGAGAAATGTTTTCCTTCGCAATCATTGCAATATCGTATGGTGTTCCTTCACCAGCATCGGTGTGAAAATAAATACCGTCCTGTGTCCAGCAGGGTCCTCCTTCGCCTCTTGTCGGCGTATTTGTCAGTTGAGTTAAAGATGTGCCGTCGCCCCTGACTGCCCATATATCGCTCGATTTACTCTCATTATTAACACGACAGAATGCAATCCATTCTCCGTCGGGAGACCACGCGGGACTTATATCGCTTTCCTTTGTATTTGTAATCTGGTTTCTCTGTCCCGTTTCCGCATCTGCAACCCAGATAGACCAGCTTGCGCCATCAAACAGAGAATATGCTATTTTGCTGCCATCTGGCGACCAGGACGGCATCATCCCGTATGTCAAAATCCTGTCGCTGCCATCTTCAATATCCCTTATCACGATTTGAAACTGTTCAGGAGAGACATTCGTAACTGGCGGAACAATGTATATAGTCCACCAGGCGACATTAATAAAATTTGTCCTCGTGTATGCTATTTTCTTTTCATCAGGCGACGGAGAAGCGCCGAAACACATTCCGTCCTTTTCAGACTTAATGAAAAGTTCGGGTTCACCCCTGGAAAGCGTCAACTTCCAGATTGCAATCATTTTATCCCTGGCGGAATCGAACAAAATACTCTGACCATTTTCAATCCACACAGGTCGGAAATCTATTGGTGCATCATCGGTCAGTTTCGAATATGTCAATCTCTGCCCCACACGGAAAACCAATTCAATGTCTAATCTATCATTTGACAGTGTGGCTATCGCAAAAGTTGCGCCAGACAGCACAGGAACAAAATCATCAGCGGAACGAGATATTATAAATTCATAGGGCAATTTCACATCGTCGCCAGAATTTGAATAACTTTTTTCAGCAGTATCTGGCGCACCAGTCTGTGCATAAATCGGCACCGCCACCTTGGGACAGGTTGGACACTGCGCCATAAGAATGCTCATTAAAAGTATTGTCGCAAACTTTTTCATTGTCCCGAACTCTCCTGTTGCCTGTTATGAGAAGGGGGGCGTTTTTTCGCCCCCCATTTTGTTCCGTCTATCACGGGTCGTATATCATAACATCGTCGGGCATTGTGAAACAGATGTCACAACAGAATGGATAAGCATTGCATCCGTTTCCAGAGGAACCGCAATCCAGGAATTCATCATGTCCATGAGGTTTCCATATATCCTTTCCGCTCTTGGCAAACTGAAGCTGTTTCTTCAGGTCATTCATACACATTGCACGAACGGCAGCTTCATCATTTCCACAAACGATAGCGGCTTTCGTCACGACCATTCCGCTGTAGCTCAAAGTCGCCACATATCGCCCTATCGGCACATTGCGGAAGATAATCATCTGATTGCCCATATAGAGCAGAACATTTCGGGTTTCATAGAAACCATCTGGTCCCCATACTTCCAGAATTGCCTCGCATCCGTAGAAGTATGTGAGTGGCATTGTCGTTATGACACAGACATCCAGCTCACCAAAAGCTTCTGGCTGACAACCCTGTCCGGTGCCACAGGCGCATCCCGACACAAACACCAGTGACGCCAGAACAGCAGCCAGGAACAGCACGCGCAAGACCCTCATTGCAAACCTCCTTTTAAAGGTTGTGGATGTTCAACAAATTACTTTAGCGCTCCCAACTACCTACATTATTAAAAGATACAGCAATTCTTTATAAAAAAATATAGCAAATTCCTCAAAGGCAAATATAAATTTAAGGATAAAAAGAAATGTGTCAAGAAAAAAATTACACTTCGTTGTTTTTCAATATGTTAGCACTTTTTTTTGAAGCAGTTTATATAGGAGTGCAGTATCAAATGCGCTACTGGCAAGCATCTGAAACAACAAGAATTTCTCAAACATCGTAATACAAAGCATTTTCGGAAACCATAAACCGCCCATTTCTCTCATAACTTCTAATGTTATTCTTATAATCCATTATATTACAATATAATACAACTTTGCCACAATTCGAAGTCCTGGGAAAAATTAAAAAAATCCTCATATATTGCGATGTTTCACGATTTTCTCAACTTTTCCAGCTTTCAAACAACGCGTGCAAACATATATATTTCTGATTTTGCCATCAGGCATACGCGCTCGAATGCGCTGAAGATTAGGATAAAATCTTCGTTTCGTCCTGTTATTAGCGTGGCTTACATTGTTGCCGACAATCGTTCCCTTGCCGCATATTTCACACACTCTTGCCATTTTATTCCTCCTCTCTTCTTTCAATTCAATCAATTCGGGGCGAGAGGATTTGAACCTCCGGCCCCCTGGTCCCAAACCAGGTGCGCTACCAAACTGCGCCACACCCCGAATTGTCGTCCATTCTAATGAATCTTTTCGATTTGTCAAGACCAAATTTCCCCGATAGTATATAATATTGTATAAAACTTAAAACAACGAAAAAATAACTTTTGCTTGCAGATGAACAACTATCGAAGTAAAATAAAATACCAGAACGAAACGAAAAATAAAAAATGTTTGGGTATGAAGACATAGTAGCCATTGACACCGAGACAACCGGGCTGGATACCCAGAACGACGCGATTATAGAAATAGCCGCCGTTCGCATTTTCGCCGATGAGAACAAGGACGCAGAGGAATTTTCCACTCTTGTAAAATGCCGCAGACCCATTCCATTTTATATAAGACAGCTGACAGGCATTGACGATGAAATGCTGCGCGATGCCCCCGAAATCGACGACGCGCTCAACAAATTTTTAGAATTCATAAAAGATTCTCTTCTCGTCGCCCACAATGCGCCATTCGACATCGGCATCATAGACGAAAATTTTAAAAAAATTGGGCAGACATATCTGGAAAATAGAATTATTGATACACTGCCGCTTGCGAGAATTCTTTTCCCAAACCTCATCAATCACCAGCTGGAAACTGTCGGGGAACTGTTCAATCTGCGCCTTGAAGGGGCTCACCGTGCATTGAACGATGCGAGAATAACTGCCAAAATAGCGGTAAAATTATGGGAAACAATTATTTCACTTCCCGAAGACTTTCTGGACAGGCTCGCATCGCTTATTTCTTCTGCGGGAATGTCGGATATCGGCGAATTTCTTATCTCTGCTCGAATGGAGCGTATGAAAAAATTTTTTCAACCACCTCAAATCAACGCAAACAAACTTTTAAACCTCGAAAATTTTTCTGGAAATTCTCCCGAAGAAAGAATTGACTTTTCACCCGACATCGTTCTTCAATATTTTTCCGACAAAAGCCCCCTCAAAAACAATTTAAAAAACTTTCGTCCTCGCCGGGAACAACAAGAAATGGCAGAACTTGTGACAAATGCCCTGATTAACGGGGAACTTTTTATGGTCGAAGCGGGAACTGGCGTTGGGAAATCGTTCGCATACCTCATCCCTGCGCTGTTCTGGGCAATTTCTACAGGAGAGAAAGTCGTCGTGTCAACATACACAAAGGCACTGCAGGAACAACTCTTCTTCTCCGACATACCAACTTTGAGAAAAGTTCTTCCCTTTGACTTCAAGGCACTACTTCTCAAGGGCAAAGGGAATTATATCTGCCTTCGCCGGGCAGAAAGATACCTCGCCAACCCGCAGACACTTAGCAACTATGAACGAACGGGATTGATTTACATAGCCAGCTGGCTCAGAACCACAAAGTCGGGGGATATATCAGAGAACACATCTTTTATGAATTCGCGTCATCGGCACCTGTGGGAAAAAATCCGCGCCGACGGACACACCTGCATCGGAAGAAAATGCCCACACTACAACGACTGTTTCGTCTATAAAGCGCGTGCAAAAGCGCGTGAAGCTCAGATAATCGTTGTAAATCACGCCCTGCTATTATCGGATCTGGAAGGGGCAATTCTCGGAGACTATAATTATCTTATCGTCGATGAGGCACACAATCTCGAAAGAGTGGCAGCGAATTATCTCGGCGGGAACATCGCTCTGTGGCGTTTCCGCTCGACACTCGATGCAATTTTTTCAGAAATGCCGAAAGTATCCGGCACTCTTGCGTTCCTGATGTCAAAGATAGCGGAAAAATCAGAAATTCTTGAAAAATATCGCAATGCCGCTCAATCAATACTGGCTGCACGAACTTTTGCAGATACTTTCTTCTCGGAATTCGTGGAACAGATGGAATTTGCATATCACTGGCGGGAGCAAAGATATTCTCTGAAAAAGCGATACGACACGGAAAACATCGTCTTTCAGAAAATCGAACCACTTGGACGAGAATTTTTTAAAAATCTTGAAACTGCAAAAAAATCTCTGAAAGATTTCATAGACGAAGTTCCCGTTCAAACCGATGAAGTGGAGCGTCTCGCCGAGGAATTGAAGGGAGAAGTTCAGAAAATCGAAGAACTATCGCAGGACCTGCTGTTTGCCCTATCTCCTACGGAAAAAAATATGGTTTACTGGATGGAATCCCCGCAGACGGAAGATTCAAACGATGGGAAACTTTTCTGGGCTCCGCTGAATGTGGGCGAAATCCTGTGCAATCAGCTATACGATAGACTTGGAGCAGCCATTTTCACATCGGCAACTATGACAATTGCGGGAGAGTTTAATTACTATCTTGAAAATCTCGGGCTGTCAAATGCTCCAGGAGACAGAATAAATTATATTTCCCTCGGCTCGCCTTTTGACTATGCTTCTCAATTGAGGATTATCGTGGCAAAGTTTATGCCCGAACCGACAACCAGAAATGAAAACGCTTTCATAGAAAAACTTGCGGAAATTATATCAGAAATGAGCCGCCTGCATCACAAAGGAACACTCGTTCTGTTCACAAGCCATAATATGCTGCGAAGGGTTTATCAAATAATTCACGACAACTTTAAGGGGGAAGGAATTAAACTTCTCGGTCAGGGGTTATCGGGTTCATTTTCCGCGCTGACGAGAATGTTTTCGGAAGATGTCGAATCGGTTCTTCTCGGCACGGAAAGTTTCTGGCAGGGAATCGATGTTCCTGGCGAAAGCCTTGAGATTCTGGTGCTGACTAAATTACCTTTCAGTGTTCCCGGAGAGCCTTATTCCGATGCAAAGCAGGAACAGATTAGGGCGCGAGGCGGAGACCCGTTTATGGATTATGTAATTCCGCAGGCGGTCATTCGCTTCAGGCAGGGCATAGGCAGATTGATAAGGAATGAAAACGACCGCGGTGTTCTTCTTATTATGGACAACCGTGTCGTTTCAAAGAGATATGGCGAAAAATTCTTAAAATCACTGCCAACACCAGCACAATCGCTATAC
>JAGHAI010000216.1 GCA_021161555.1 bacterium | reverse complement strand
CCGATGGTATGAACTCTTGACGGCGGAAATTCAAATTTTTGCGGCAGGGACCTCTTCGGGAACTGAAGCACACAGACGATTCCATTCCCAACTTTTGATTTTGCAAATTCAATCATCGACATAAGGACTTTTTTTAAAAATTTTTCCATATATGGAGGCGATGCGAACACTATTGCTTCACCTTCGGGGTCGATTTTTTTCAAAAAGCGCAGCGCATCGGTGCAGACAATTTTGTGTTCAATTTCCTGCAATCCCACATTTGCAATATTTTTTTCTATTATTCTTCTATTTCTCCCGTCAATTTCGACGAACACGACGGGTTCTGCGGCTCGGGACATCGCTTCGATGCCCACTGCACCGCTTCCAGCGAATAGGTCGAAAAATGATTTATCCTCTATGTCGCCCAATATATCAAAAAGCGCCCGCCTCAATCTCGCAGGCGTCGGTCTAACTCTGTGCGGAACAGACGCAATCCGCCTGCCGCAGGCAACACCGCCAGTTATCGTGATTTTGCTCATTTCACAGTATATAGATAAGACTCTTCTAATTACGAAAAATTACAAAAGGTTCGCTCGCTTTCTCAAAATCCATTCAACAGCCAGCGACAGAACAATTATGAACATAAGCCACATAGAACTCCACAGCTCCTTTTCGCTCGTCCAGGTTCTCATCCGCTTTCTAATTTTAATCTCATCGGGCAAATTTGAAATGGAATCTGCGTAAAAGTATTTTCCCCCTGAAAGTTGTGCAATCCCCTCGAGCATCGCCCTATCCTGATTTGATTGAGCAAATTCGAGCTGATATTCCTCGACCACGATGCTCGTCCTTGCGCTGCCAATTTTTCTATCGCCGATGGCAGCGGTGCCAGAAATTCTGTATTTTCCAGGAGAAAGGGACGGCAGACGGGACTGATAAATTCCATTGCCTATCTCCGTCGGCTCAATGGTGAAAGACGACACGGTATCGCTGTCAACTGGTTTCACATCTATGGATATCTTTGCTCCTGAAAGCGGTTGATTGCTTTCGTCCCGCAGAGACGCCGATATTGTGATTGGCTCTCCGCTGCGATATACACGCTTTCCCGGTCGCAGAACGAAACGCGAAATCTTTTCCTTTGCCAGCAGGAATTTCAACAGATTTTGAACAAGATTTTTAAAAATATGGTCATCGCCACCGAAACCAGCAGGAATAATAGCCCACCGCCACAGAGGAGCGCCGCAGATTACAGCGCTTCTGCCAGAACCATATTCCCACACAGCGAGAATTGGAATGTCCTTTTCAGGATGGACGAGCAAAATCTTCGCTTCTGGCTTTGATGTCGAAGAAACGGCACCGAAAACAGGCGGCATGCCCGCGATAGCGCTGGCGAGGTCCTCGCCAGAACGAGTTATCTTCATTATCGGATGCGTGAATCCATCAGCGGAAACCACAGGAACGAACTGCTCCGAGACAAATTTCATCCCGGAATCGAATTGCACGGGCAACGCAGGTTCAATGTTCTTCAGCGATTGAGACGAAATCGTCCCGTCATCGAAAAGCCACAGAAGAGAACCACCACCGCGAACATATTGTTCAAGCGCACTCGCAACAAACGGTGTCATCGCTTCTGAAAAATATACGAGGACAATAGCGTCGAACTGGTTCAGTGCAGAAGTGTCCGATGGAAATCGGTTAAATTTAGCATCGCCGCCGCCTCTGTCTATGAACAGCGAAATTTCTATGTGAGGGTCCTCTTCGAGAGCGCGCCGCCAGAACGATACTTCCCACGAAGCGTGGTCAGACGCAATGAGAACTCGTTTACGCGACGGCAGAACTTTTACAGCAACAGATTGAGCATTGTTGCTCGAAGAAATTTCCCCGCCCAATTTCGGAATCCCCACGGGGTAATAATGTGTTCCCGCCTTCTCGGGCGTGATTTCAAATTTGACGGGAATAACCTGACCCGACTTCGGCAGTTCGATTTTCTGCCCGCCAAGTTTCCTGTTCCCTTCCCATATAGATACTTCCGTCTGCTTGCCCGAAATTCGCCACGAACGGATGTATGCTATAACGGGCATTTTTTCGTTCGCATAGGACACAGGATTAGCCAGCACCTGCGATACTGCGACATCGGGAGCGGGTTCGGAAGCACCGACGCCGATGGTAAATATGGGAAAAGGATAAGTCCCCGCTATTGAAAGCGGGTCGATTCCGACATTATTCTGTCCATCGGATACGACGACCACAGCGCCAAGTTCGAGCGATGATGCAGTATCGAGCAGTTCCGACAGTGCTTCTCCCAGCGCCGTAGAATTGCCATCGAACTTCAATTCGCCGTTTATACGCAGACTATCCGAAAAAGTAAATCTATAAACAGGGTATTTTTTCTCTATGTTCTTAAAATCGTCCGAATAAGCGATGCTTAATAATTTTTCCCGCCTGTCGCCTGATTTATCCGAAATTGTTATGCTCTTTGAATTGTCGAGCAATATCGCCACAGATGGTGTAATTTCTTCCCTGTGGTGTGCCAGAAGAAGCGGGTCGGCAAGCATAAACACCGCAGCAGCAATAGCAATAGAGCGAAGAACTGCCATAACCACGCGGCGCAGAACCGTTGTCTGCGGGTCGGTTGAACGATAAACCAGAAATGCACCAATTATTCCCGCCGCAAGCGCAAGTAAAAGAGGAATATGATGCGTGTTTCGAAAAAATATTTGAACGAAAGAATTTTCCATCTATTCACACAAAGGGGATGTTCATCCGCTATTTCGCATTGCATTGGTATCTGAAAATGTGGAATCAGCATTTTCCTCGTTGACAACTTTCTTAATAACTTCTGAAATTGACTTATCGCCGTTGTGCCTTATTATAAACCTGAACCACGAAGTGTTTGTGTATTCAGTTTTTTTGCCATTGTGCCCCAGAATTTTTCCCAGCGCATTGTCAACGATGACAAAAGGCGTTAAAAAAGTGATTGTGAAATCCTTCAGCAAAGTCCTGTGAGGATAATATGCATTTTCAATAATGAGCTTCTTTCGGTAATCAACTCCTTCACGCAGAACCAGCTGCGATATTCCGAAGAGCCCCGGTTCAAATTTTAGCACATTTTTCTGTTCCTCGTCATAAGTTTTGACAATTTTTGGCAATTCGGGTCTTGGTCCCACAAAACTCATATCCCCCTTTAATATATTCCACAGCTGTGGAACTTCATCGATACAGGTCGCCCTTATGAACCTGCACACCGGCGAAAATCTCGGGTCGTTCACCTGCGTGTGAGGTGGAAACGAACCATTCGCTCCCTTCTTCATCGTGCGAAGTTTGTATAAAGTGAATTTCCTTCCGCCCTTTCCAATCCTGACCTGACGAAAAATTATAGGTCCTGGCGAATCAATCTGCACGACAATCACCGCTATCAGAAAAAACGGGAAAAGCAATATTAACAACAAAATTGCAAACAATATTTCCAGCAAGCGACGCAAAATTTCCCCCCGAATTTTTCAAAATATACTTCAAATTTAAAATTTCTGCAAGAAAATATTTATAAGTTAGAGTATAACTTATTATAATTGATTATGGAAATTATAAATCAAATTCTTGTTCTGAAAGCCGGGAACTAACACAGGAAAGTTAATGTTTATTCGGTTTCAAAAATCGACGATGAATAAAAAATACGACATAGTTGTCCTGTATTCCGGCGGGCTGGACAGCAAGCTCGCCTGTAAGATTCTTGCGAGTCAAAACTTATCCGTCCTTGCGGTAAAATTTCTTCACCCATTTTCGCCTGATTTGATGAGAACGAAGACTTTGCATTATTTCGATGAACAACTCGGCGTGGATGTGCTTGAAATCCCGACGGATGACGATTATCTCGAAACGATATTGCATCCAAAATACGGCTATGGAGCGAACGCCAATCCCTGCATTGATTGCAAGATTTATTTTTTCAAAAAGGCATTTGAAATTAGCAGAGATGTCGGGGCAGCGGGCATTGCCACAGGAGAAGTGCTCGGTCAAAGACCATTTTCCCAAAGAAAAGATGCGATGGAACTGATTGAAAAATCAGCAGGGCTTCGCGGAAAAATTGTCCGTCCGCTGTGTGCTAAATTTTTTAAACCTTCTCAACCTGAAATAGATGGAATTGTCAACAGAGAACTGCTATACGGCATTCGCGGTCGTGGACGAAAAGAACAGATTGAACTTGCAAAGAAATTCGGCATAAGGGAATACCCGTCTCCTGCGGGAGGCTGTCTGCTCACGGACCCCGAATATTCGGCAAAGTTCTTCGATGCAAGGGAACACGGCGAAATTACTTTTGAAACCACGCAGCTGCTGAAATTCGGCAGGCATTTCAGGTTCAGGGGCAGGCGCATCGTTGTCGGAAGAAATAGGCGTGAAAATGAAATTTTTGAAAAAATTTTTCTGAACAATCGGTTTCTCATCGTCCCTTCCGTAAAAGGTCCATCCGCTCTTGTAGATGAGGCAGACGATGAAATTCTTCGGTTTGCCGCATCGATTGTGGCAAGATACTGCAGAACACAGGTGAACAATTATGTGGAAGTTCGCGTATTTCGAAAAAATTCATTTGTTCGCAGCCTGAAAGTAGCGCCAGCCGACCCAATTTACGCTGAAAAATTTTTGATAAGGAAAATCGACAAAAGCTAACAGCAATCTGGAATCTTTCATCCGATTTTGTAATTTGGCGCTTCCTTCGTTATCGATACATTGTGCGGGTGCGATTCCCTTACGCCTGCAAATGTAATTCTTACGAATTTCGCCTTTTTCTGAAAATCCTCTATGTCCTTTGCGCCCACCATTCCCATACCAGCGCGGAGTCCACCTATCATCTGATAAATTACATCCTGCACAGGTCCTTTATATGGCACTCGCCCTTCAATGCCTTCGGGCACAAGCTTGTTGACATCTTCGACATTTTCCTGATGATACCTATCCCTTGCACCGACTTTCATCGCTCCAAGAGAACCCATTCCGCGATATACCTTAAATCTTCTGCCCTCATATAGAACGGTTTCCCCTGGTGCTTCGTCGGTGCCGGCGAAGAGATTTCCTATCATAACTGCGGCGGCACCGAGGCCAATGGCTTTTGTTATGTCGCCGGAATATCTTATTCCGCCGTCGGCAATTATAGTTTTGCCGTGCTTTCTGGCTTCTTCTGCGCACAGCATCACGGCGGAAGCCTGCGGCATTCCTGCGCCGGTCACGACGCGGGTCGTGCAGATTGAACCAGGACCAACTCCGACTTTTACTATGTCAGCGCCAGCATCGAACAGCCGCTTTGCCCCATCGCCAGTTGCGACATTCCCCGAAATTATCACCCTGTCAGGGAAATTGGTCTTAAGATATTTTGTCGCCTCGACGACATTTTTCGAATCGCCGTGAGCGGTGTCTATTACTATCACATCCACGCCGCTTTCCACAAGAGCGGCGGAACGGTCGGAAAAATCTCTGCCGACACCAACTGCAGCAGCCACCAGCAGACGACCAAGATTATCCTTGACTGAATGCGGATGTTCGCGCGATTTTTGAATGTCTTTTACTGTAATAAGCCCAACGAGTTTTCCGCTGTCATCTATAACGGGCAGCTTTTCTATTCTGTGTTTGTGCATCGATTTCAGCGCTTCCGACAGGTCAATGCCGACCTTCGCGGTGATTGGATTAGGCGTCATAAGTTCGGATACCTTTCGCGACAGGTCGGTTTCGAAGCGCAAATCACGGTTCGTGATAATTCCAACTAATTTCTGCCCGTCCACAACTGGCAGCCCGGAAATGTTTTTTTCGCGCATTATGTTGAAGGCATCGCCAATTGTCGCATCGGGGGAAATCGTGAGCGGATTTGAAATCATCCCAGCCTCAAAGCGCTTGACCGCCTTCACTTCGCCAGCCTGTTTTTCTATCGACATATTGCGATGTATCACTCCGAGCCCACCCGATTGAGCGACGGCAATCGCCATAGCGCTCTCCGTAACGGTATCCATTGCGGAAGAAATGAGCGGGATTTTCAAAGTGAGGGTTGGAGACAATTTCGCGGAAATATCAACTTCCGACGGCAAAACTTTCGAATATTGTGGAACGAGCAAAATGTCATCGTAGCTCAGCATTTCCTCGAATGTTTTCATCAATTCACTCCTTTTTATCGTGCAATGACCACAGTCCCATCGCAGACAACCTCATTCTCCACTTCAATAACATACAAATATAATCCCTCGGGAAGAAATTGTCCATCATCATTTTTGCCATACCACTTTGCCACTTCCTTAGCATCCCGTCCAGAAGGCACTTTTATCCTTCTAACTTTATGACCGTAAATATCATATATGCTTATTATCCCTTCCTTTCTGCCGAGTTGGGGGAAGAAAAATTGGCAGAAGTCGTTCTTGCTGTCGGCGTTTGGAGTGAACGGGTTCGGCATTCGCTGACATCCGTAGTCCGGTATCACCTGATAGATATATATGTTGTCGCACAACCTTGCCGTATTTGGCGGACAGGGAGGAAAAGGAAAATCCTGCGCATCGACGCACACCGCGAGTGTGCCAATGGCAACCGAATCCAGAGTTATCTCGACGGTATCGCCAAAATTCGAATACGGCACAGCTGAATCGTCAACCGTGATGGAAAAATTGTCCCAATCCAATCCTGCAAAAGAATCTACAACCACATATCTAATCGTAAGAGTAGTCCCTTCGGGTGCAATGTTGGTGTCCAGCAGGGAAATTATTATTGGCGGGTCGAGGTCAAGGGTGAAATCCGTTGATATTTCTTCCATACATTGTCCTGTTGTATCGCACAGTCTTCCGAGTTCAATATAATGACTGCCGTTTGAACCTTCTGGAAGGTAGAAAATAAGCATTGTATCGTTCAGAAAATACATCGAGTCGGGATATATATAAAGTTTTCCGTCGCACATAAGAGCAATTGCGGTGGTATCTATTGGTTGTGTGTGATGTATGATGAATACGACGGAATCGGGATTGCAGGGCGGAGATAATACATATCCGTCTATTTTACTCGTATCTTCCTTTGTGCATATCACGATAGTATCGGCGCCGGAATTTCCGAACCAGTCTGTGGCTCCAATAATTACTAAAAATTCCTCATAGTCGCCTGCGACCCAGGGATATACACCTGAATTTGGCATTTGAGAAAATGTTATCGAATCATCGAGCCATTCTATGGTGATGTCCATCGGGTTCATCGGTTCTCGTGTGGGCCAGAGCGGAGTTGCCATAAAACTATCATCGCTCGTAGTCCACAGAATATCGAACTGCGAACCTATATATACGCAGGTGTCGATTGGAGAAATAAAAACCTGCGGCGGACGGGTATCTCCAGGCTTCGGCTCGAAAACATCCTGCCTGAAAAGGCTGTCCGTCCCCGGACAGAGACACGGAACCCGCAGAAAATGACAATCATAATTGCCCAGAACTGTGTTTGTTATGCAAACGGAAAAATATGAACAGTCCGCAGTGTCAAGGTCGTCAGGGATGACGAACCAGCCCGAATCCTCACTCACGACATCGAAAGACAGGACATCCGTCGTGTCGAAAGGACATCTAATGTCGATGGACATATTCCCGGGAGAAAAATTTTCCCCCGTGAAATATACAGTATCACCTATTTCATAACATCCTTCGGTGAAACTCGCAAAGTCAATCCATTCACAATATATTTGAAATTCACCCACATAGAAATATATCCCATCTTTTTCGAGGCGAAGTGTATATATTCCCTGGGGCATAGATGGACATATAAAGTCGAGCCAGGTCGAATCGGACGCATATCCAGCGGGAGATATTTCTGTATCTCCGATATGGACGGTTATATCGGGGCATAATCCTGACCCTGTCAACCTTACAATATCTCCCGGGTCTGCGCATTCCGGCGCTTCTGCGTGAATTACATCGGGGGAATCGCATCCTTCAATTTCGAAACCGGGCAGCCCGGCGGCACAAAGAAGAATGTTGGATGCGAAGCGATAATTCGATGCTATTATGGAAGAATATGTTTCCCAGGAATGCGTTCCCATAACCAGAACCACAAAGGAACTGCAGTTTTCCTCATCCTTGAAAGGATATGAAACCGCAGCGACAGGCTGTGAATAATACATATCTGCAAAAGCGAACGGATAGGCATTGTGTCCGCAGTGTATCATTCTGGGCCAGGATAGTTCTATGTAGTCAATGCCATCGGTGAACGGCGGAAAGTGATAAAAATATTCTATATGTTCGGGCAAATGTGTATTCACAATGTGCATTGTTGTTGTCCATCCATCGTCGGTCAGCAGGTCATTTAGCGGAGTAGGGTCTTGAACATCCCCCATAACGATTTTCCCGCCATTTCGGGCAAAGTCGAAAAGAGCGGATTTAACCGCAGGCGAATAGTTTGATACAGGACATTCTATCCACACCATTTCTATGTCATCGAGGTGAAACCATCCTTCATCAGAGACGAGGTGAATTGTCGCCCCGTGATTTTCAAGGGTATCCAAAAGCCACGCCCATATATCGAGGGGATGACAACTGTTCACATCATCAAAAAGAACATCCACAAGGTCAAGTGATAGATGTGCTGAACTCTGCGCGAAAGTTATCGACGACAATATTAAAACAATTATAGAAAAATTTTTCATCTCATACCTCCAAAAATTTTCCTAAAAAATTTTAATCAAAATCGGATATTATGGTTACGATGTCGAGATATATCGAATCGAACGATGTTCCCATTAAATACCAGCTTCCATCGGAAGCAGATGTAAAGTTCAGATACCAATTGTAGCAATATGTTGAAAGCCAGCCGGTAACATCGTCAGGGCTGACAATGAAACAAACAGTTTCTGTCTCCGTGATAAGGGCAAGCACACCCTCAGGTGTTTCATCCGAAAAACCTGTTCCGTCGCCGAGTTCGTGAAAGTCAGCATCGGTAATCATCAGCACTATGTGCAGTGCTTCCGCTCGCCAGTGATAGAAGTTTATCGCATCGGCGATTCCGTCGAGGGATGTTTCAGGTCCATCACCTCCACCTGATGCACCAATCGCCCAAATCCAGTCGTGGAACTCATCCGAGTCAACGGTCATATCATATCCGTGTGGGAAATTTGTGCCATCGCCGAATGTAACAAGTCCCAATCTGTAATCAAAACCAGATGCTTCAAGGCTGTCGGTGAAGAGGTCGATGTTCTCCTGCGCATTTGTTATGCTACTTAACATACTTGCTGTGGTGTCAAAGACAATGACCACATCTACATTGCACCAGCCAATGTTAACACCTGGTTCGTGCAGGGTAAGTCTTATCAAGATGCTGTCCGAATAGAATTCCCTTCCTGGCTCGTCTGCGCCGATGTTCCAGACAATCATTTTTTTGCCTGAACCATAGATTTTAGGGTAATCGCCAGATAAGGTCACACAGGTTAATTCTTCGCCTGATTGAGTGAATGCTTTCAGGTCAACTTCAAGTGAATCCATATCATCAAGTCCTTCCACATCGAAAACTATGTCCCATAACTGGCTGCCATCACGCCTCTGACCAGAATGTTCGTCGTCCAGTGAAAGTTCGAAGGCAAGGAGAAGTGAAAATGAAAAGAAAATACAAAAAGATAATTTCATCCTTTCCCCTCCACATTTGAAAATTTATTCTTTGTATAATATAAATTATTTCTATGTTTATTTCAAGGTCAATTTAGAAAAATTTTAAGACAATAGTAAAAAAGGAGCGGTATTATGTTCAGAGCATTTACAGTTGTTATCCTGTTGTTGAGTGTTTTGTATGCGGGATGGGTGAATACCTATGGACACGATGGCTGTGATGTATTTGAAGATGCCATCGCTCTTTCGGATGGGGGTTTTTTGGCGGTTGGATATACCAATTCTTTCGGCGGAACTTATTATGACTTCTGGGCAGTAAAGATTTCGTCTGAAGGCGATGTCATCTGGGAAGATACATACGGCGGAGAATACAACGACAAGTGCTTTGCCGTTTGCGATGTCGGAGATGGATATATTCTTACGGGTCTTACAAATTCCTTCGGCGCGGGAACGCCTGGATATTCAAATATATACATAATCAAAATAGACGATGGCGGAGAGATTATATGGGAAAACTATTTCGAGAGCGACCTCGACGATTGCGCTTATGATATAATTCCCTACGGCGACGAGTGTATTATCGCTGGATATACCTGGCTCGATTTCTCCACGATGGACGAAGGCATTCTGGTCTTCCTTTCCCCGTCTGATGGCACGATTGATTCTGCAAGAACGACGAGCGGAATAAACAGCGATGGTTTTTGCGGCAATACATCGACCGACTATGGATATGCAGCTGTGGGATATACAAAATCCTTCGGCACAGGAACACCGTCATTCTCCAATGTATATCTCGAAAAGTCGACTGGAGAAGAATTTTCGCTCGGCGGCAGCAACACCGACGAAGGAAGTTCTATAATATCCGATGGCTCTGGCAGTTGCATTATCGCAGGAAAGACATCTTCATTCGGCGCAGGCAATACAGATATCCTGTTGCTTAAAGTCAATTCATCTGGGGAAATTTTGTGGCAAAGTGCATTCGGCGGCACGGGATATGACTACGCAAACGATGTGATAGCAATGGAAGACGGATTTATCTCAATCGGGAATACCAATTCCTTCGGCGCGGGATACGACGATTTGTTCATCGTGAAGACTGATTTCAGCGGAGATTCGCTGTGGACGAAGACATACGGCGGGATGCAGAACGACAACGGAAATGCAATCGTTCCCTGCGATGACGGTGGCTTTCTGCTGGTCGGTGCGACTATGTCCTTCGGCGAAGGCGATTTCGACGGATACCTCCTTCGAGTTAATGCACAGTGCGACACCGCAGCGGACGGAATCAAAATGCTGGAGAAACCACAGAAAATAGATGTAAAAATCTTTCCAAATCCGTTCAATAGTTCGTGCAGTATAATTGTTGATGTCCCTGAAAACTTTCCAGATGGAGAAAAACCACAGATGGAGATTTACGATGTCGTCGGGAGAACTGTGAAAAAATTTCAATTGCACGGCGGAAAAAACAGGATAATTTGGAATGCCAATGGGGAAAGAAACGGAATTTATTTCGCCTGTGTAAATTGGAATGGAGAAATGTATGTCAGGAGAATAGTTTTAATCAAATAGAAAATTGTGGAGGGAAATATGAATATTTACGAGAAACACGGGTGGGCAATGGTTCCTTCGCGGAATGGTTTTGGTGAGGCTCTGCGCGAACTTGCTGAGCGCCACCCTGAACTTGTGGTAATCGGCGCCGACCTGACCGATTCCACGCGGGCGAGCTATTTTTCAGAAAATTTTCCCGAACGATTTTTCAATGCGGGCATAGCCGAACAGAACGCCGCTGGAATGGCTGCTGGGATGTCACTTGCCGGGAAAATCGCCGTCTTTTCCACATACGGAGTTTTTGCAGCAGGAAGAGCTTATGACCAGATTCGCACGACAATTTGTTATTCAAATGCGAATGTGAAAATCGGCGGAGCGCACGGCGGAATTTCCGTCGGTCCTGATGGCGCCACACATCAAGCGCTGGAAGAAATTGCCACTATGCGCGTCCTTCCGAGAATGACGCTTTTTACTCCTGCCGACGCAGAGGAAACCAGAAAGGCAACTATTGCCGCAGTCGAAGAGATAAAAGGTCCTGTTTACATTCGTTTTGGGCGGGCGCCTGTGCCGTCGATTACGGATAGGGATACATCTTTTGAAGTCGGCAGAGCGAGATTGGTTCGCGATGGCGACGATTTGACGATTATCGCCTGCGGCTCAATGGTGGCAGAATCAATCCTTGCCGCAGAAATTCTCGAAAGTGAAAATATCTTCGCCCGCGTAATCGATTTGCACACGGTAAAACCTATTGACAGGGAAACAATAGAAAAGTGCGCCAGAGAAACCGGAGCAATTCTCACCGCAGAGGAGCATCAAATTGCAGGCGGAATGGGAAGTGCTGTTGCAGAAGTTGTCGTTGCAACACATCCCGTGCCGATGGACTTTGTCGGAGTGAACGATAGATTTGGCGAATCAGGAGAACCAGCAGAACTTCTTAAAGCATTTGGGCTCGACTACAGGTCGATAGCGGAAAAAGCGAAAAATCTGATTAAAAGAAAAACAGTTTGATATTTATCACATTTTGCAATTGTTTTCGTATAACATTGTGGTAAAAATTATCCGGCGGCGTGTAAGATTGTTTATATTAAAGACGGTTATGCAGTTAATTTACAAACGGTGATTTTTATGAAGTTCAATTTGCCCAACATAGAAGACCCTCTCGCACATTCAGCGGATGTGCTTGAATTTAAAGAAATTCTCAATGACATAGCGGGCAGGTGTCTATCCGATGGTGGCAGAAAGATGGTTTTTTCGCTGTCCCCAATCGCTGACGAGGAATTCTTGAGAATTCGCCAGGATTTGATTGAGGAGGTTCGTTCGCTCCTTGCCACAAGCGGTCAACCTGACCTTGCAGGACTTTCCGATGTGGAACCACACATAGAAAAGGCGAAAAAGGAAGGTGTGCTCACCGCAGAGGAACTGTGGGAAGTTTCCCGCTGTGCAAGGTTGTCTCATAGATTGACGAGGATTGCGGCGCAGCGCGAGAGATATCCCCGACTGAAAAGCCTTCTCGATAATGTCGCTTATGTGCCAACTGTGTATAACAACATCGAAAGGTTTGTAGAACAACCCGGTGTGCTTAAGGATGACGCTTCTGAAAAACTTGTTCAGCTCAGATTGGCAAAAAAGGAAATCCACGATAAACTGCACGATAAGCTCAATGCGATGCTCGAGGACGAACAGTATTCGGATTACTGGCAGGAAAACATCATCACAATTCGCCACGATCGATTTGTTCTGCCGCTGAAAGCCGAACACAAACAGCACATTCCGAGCGTCATCCACGACCGTTCGGCATCGGGAGCGACGATTTTTATCGAACCGATTGAAGTCGTTCCGCTTAACAATCAACTGCGGGAAATTGAACTTGAAGAACGGGAAGAACGACTGCGTATATTGAAAAATTTGTCTGGCATCGTATCCGCCTACGGCGACGAAATGCTTTCCAATCTGGCAATTTTATACAATCTCGATTTTCTCGTGGCGGTTTCCCGCTTTGCGGACGATTTTCGAGCAAATTCCGTTCAGGTGAGCAAAGATTCCACGCTGAAATTTGTGGAAGCACGGCATCCGATATTGATAATGGAACGGGGCTACGATAATGTCGTTCCCCTTGATGTGGAGATGCCGCCGGGCAAAAAGGCAATTCTCATCACGGGACCGAATATGGGCGGAAAGACTGTCGCGCTGAAAACGATTGGTCTTCTGTCGTTTATGGCTGTCTGCGGACTGCCGATACCCGCAAAATCACAGACGCAGATACCGATTTTCAGAAAATTTTACGCCGACATCGGAGATGAGCAGTCCGTTTCGGCGAGCATTTCTTCCTTCGCAAGCCACATCGTCCATTACAAGCAGGCGCTTGAAAATGCAGATGAAAGTTCGCTGGTTCTTTTCGATGAACTCGGCAGTGCCACCGACCCACAGGAAGGAACGCCGTTGTCCTGGGCAATTATGGAAAGATTGCTCGAGCGAAGCGCCACAGTTATAGCGAACACTCATCTCGGCGGGCTGCTCGGTATGGCAACCACGAGAGACGATGTGGTCAATGCAGCTATGGAGTTTGACCAGAAAAATATTTCACCCACATATAGACTGCTCATCGGTGTTCCCGGCAGAAGTTGGGCAAGCGAAATTGCGTCTATGCTTGGTGTCCCAGAAGATATAATTGCTCGCGCAAAGGAACTTGCCGGCGGTGGAGATGCGCTCGACAAAATTATTTCCGACCTGCAGGCAAAGACACAGGAAGTCGAGCGAATGCGGAGCAGAATAATTGAGGAAGAAGCGGACATCCGGCAGAAGAGGGAAATGCTCGAAGCATTGATTTCGTCCAACATTGCAAGACAGAAGGAATTGGAGCGCCTGCGCCGTTCCTATGAAGAACAGCGCGAAAGCCGCATCGCGGCAGCAGTGGAACGGGAAATCGAAAAAATCAGGGCGGAATGGGAAAGAATAGTGAGGGAGAAGCCTCCTCAACCGGGGAAGAGAAAAAAATCGGAAGAATTCCTGGCGCGGTTAAAATCGCGTCTCAAAAATGCGGAGAAAAATATTGCAAAGAAGCGGGGGCTTCCGAAAAAACTTGTGCCAGGTGAACGGGTTTTCATATATCGCCTTCATAAATGGGCAGATGTATTGGAAGAAACCGACGAGCAGGGTTTCGTCAGGGTGCTTGCGGGAAAATTTCCGCTGCGCATTCATTCGAGCGGCGTCGATACGGAGGAGGAATTTGAGAAAAAGAAAAAACGCCGACAGAAGCGAAGGGAAAGCGGAATATCTTACAGAAAACGGGAAGTTCCGCAGAAGGTCGATGTAAGAGGAATGCGCCCCGACGATGCGTGGGATAAAGTCGACCACATAATTGACGATGCGATATCTTCCGAAACAGGGGAAATTCTCATCGTTCACGGCAAGGGGAAAGGCGTTCTGCGCAGGTTTATCAGGGACAAACTTCACGCGGATGAGCGGGTTCGCAGATTGAAGTTGCCCGACGAGAGAAACGGCGGCGATGGCGCGACAATAGCAGTTGTTTCCGACGAAAACGAAGATGAGAATGCCCAGCCAGCGGAGTAAAATTGCACACCAACCCAATCTTTCACATCTGCAATGCAATATCTTTTGTCGGGGGACTCAGGCGAATAGACCGATAAAATTCTGAAATAGATCTATCCTGATTTGAGCAGCAGCACCATCCACACAAGCGGATAGACCCACAAAAGTGAATCGGTTCTATCCCACACGCCGCCGTGTCCGGGAAAGATTTTTCCCGAATCCTTGACCGCAAACTCTCTTTTGATTTTTGATTCGAACAAATCCCCAAGTTGTCCGACAATTCCAGTAATCGGTGCTACGAGCCATAGCACGGTTCCATTATATTGCGGTTGCATTTTTGCCGCAATCAGCGCCACGAGAAACGATGAAGCAAAACCGGTGAAAAATCCTTCAACTGTCTTCTTCGGAGATAATTGCGGCGCGAGTTTGTGCCTTCCGAATATCGAGCCACCCCAATAAGCAAATGTATCCACTGTCCACACCATAGCGATTGGCAGAATCGCCCAGAATGTCCCATATCGCCGAACTAACATAAAAGATGACGGGAGAACCCCACAGTAGATGAGCAGAAACAGCGATGTCCCCAATCTGTTCATAGTTCGGGGGATGTTGTAAAATCCCACTTCGATAAGAAAGAGGATAAGAACTGCACCCAAAATAGTCAGCAGAATTTCGGGGTAATTTGAAAAAACGGCGATTTCCCACAGCAGACACATTGCAGCAATTATGACATAGTGAACTGTCGAAATTCCCACATCTGCGAATTTTTTGAATTCCCACATCAATCCGATTGAAATGAGCATAGTGAAAATGAGCAAAAATATTCCGCCAAGCCACAGAGGCGCAAGAAACAGCGGTCCGATGATGAGAATTGCTATTATGGAACGGATGAGCAGGTTGCGCATTTTTTCTCCATCGGTTCGAAGTCGATGATAATATCTATTTCTCGATGAATTATCAAAATTATTTTATCGGACTTGTGAAAAACTTCAAAATTATTTTAAGATATAGATTGATATTTACAAGAAATTTTATAATTTTTACGATTATTTACTCAAGGCGTAAAAATTTGTATGGGCACAGAACACAAGATAAAGATAATTTCCGTCTGCGTTTCGGACGAACGGGGGACGGTCAAACATCCTGTGGACGAGATTTTAATTGGAGATGAGGGAATTGTCGGCGACGCTCACTATGGACACAGACGAAGACAGGTGAGCATCCTTGCCGAAAAAAGCAAAAAGGATTTTGAGGCACATATCGGAAAAAAATTATCGCCAGGAGAAGCGGCGGAAAATATGATTGTCTCGGGAATAAATCCTTATGAAATAGCCTTTCTCGACAGGTTTCTGTTCGAGTCAGTTATCCTGGAAGTCACGCAAATTGGGAAAAAATACGATGACCGGGAAATTTCGTCATCGCAAGTTCCTGGAAAACCAGTTATGTGCGATGAAGGAATTTTCTGCCGTGTGCTTTCCTGCGGCGTTTTGCGTCCTGGCGATGTGGGTGTTTATCTTCCGCGACATTTGAGGATAAAAATCATCACCGTCAGCGACAGAGCCAGTGCGGGGGAATATGTCGATAGAAGCGGCGCGGAAATGGAAAGTATGTTGAGTGAGTTTTTCGCCAGCACGAGATGGCGCGCGAAAATCGATAGAGAAATTGTGCCCGATGATAAGTTCACTGTGGATAAAAAAATCCGTTCCGCGCTTGATGACAGAGCGGACATCATTTTCACGACAGGCGGAACGGGATTGGGCAGCAGGGACATCACGACCGATGTGGTTTCTGCGGTGCTTCAAAGGCAGATACCAGGTATTATGGAATACATTCGCGTGAAATATGGTGCAGAAAATCCCAATGCGCTGTTGAGCCGCAGCGTTGCAGGAATCGCCGAAAAAACGATTATTTTCGCACTGCCCGGAAGCACAAAGGCGGTGAAGGAATACATCACTGAAATTTTAAAAGTTATCGAACACATAATTTTTACAGTGAACGATATTGATGTGCATTGACAATTAAAGCAAAAATCGGAGGTTCAAAGATGGCAAAAATTCATCCATTTCGCGGCGTGATGTATTCTTCTGAAAAATTCGGAAAGGATTTAACCGACCTCGTAACGCAGCCATACGACAAGATTACGGACGAAATGCGCGAGGAATATTATTCTCGTCATCCGCAGAACTTCATTCGCGTTGTTCTCGGCAGAAAATTCCCCAGCGACGACGAGTATTATAACTATTATGTTCGTTCCGCCGGGTATCTTCAGTGGTGGCTCGAAGAAAAAATTATGGTATCCGCTGAAAAACCTGCCATATACGCCTATCATCAGGTCTTTGAAGTTGAGGGGCAGGAAGTTGTCAGGAAAGGTTTTGTGGCGCTTGCGGAACTCGAACCGCCTGGAAAGGGTGTGAAGGCACACGAAAAAACTCTCGCAGGACCGAAGGCGGATAGGTTGAATTTAACACGGCATATCCGCGCACAGGTGGGACATATTTTTATGCTATATTCCGACCCGCAGAAAGTTGCAGATGAAGCCATTGAAAGCGCAATTGCCAGCAGAGAACCCGATTTTATCGCAAAGGATTGGTTCGGAAACGAACACCGTATGTGGAAGATTACCGACGAAAACACAATTCGCACAGTTCAGAGCGCTCTTGCGGATAAAACTCTGTTCATCGCCGATGGGCACCATAGATATGAAACTGCGGTAAATTACTGGAAGGAATGCGAAGGCAAGGGACTTGTGCCCGAAGATGGCGCAACCGAAATATTTTCCAACAGAATGATGACATTCGTCAATATGGATGACCCTGGCCTTGTTATACTTCCAACTCACAGGGTAGTTCACAGCGTTGAAAACTTCGATGTTGACCGGATAATTTCCCGTGCTGAAAAATATTTTGACATCGAAAAGTATGCGATTATCACGGAAGGCTGTGTTAAAGGAAAATTTCAGGAGGCGATGACAAAGATGGAGATGCTCGGGGAACAGGGTAAACATTCGTTTGTATTTGTTCCTAAAAATGCGAAAAACTATTATTTGCTTACACTGAAGGACGAACGGATAATGGACGAAGCGATAAAAGACCCTGTTTCTGCGGATTGGAAGAGACTTGATGTATCCATACTTCACAAGTTACTTCTGGAAGACATTCTCGGCATCGATGCGAAGGCGCTTGAAGAAAAGCGGAATCTTTACTACATTCGCGAGCGCGAAAAGGGATTTGAATATCTCGAAAAGGACCCGAAGGTTCAGGGGGTTTTCTATCTCAATGCGACGAAGATTGAAGAGGTGAAAAAGATAGCAAGTGCGGGGGAAAGAATGCCGCAGAAGTCAACTGATTTCTATCCAAAACTGCTGACGGGAATGGTAATTAACAAACTTCGTTTCAAGTGATTTCGGGAGCAGCGTATGAAATTTGAAGATTTAATATGCCCCGAATGTATAAAAATTTTCAGCGGCAAGCGGAAGAATGAAGTTCTGTCCAAACTCGTGGATTTGTTAGTCGAATTGCACAAAGGGAAACATTCAAACTGGTCGAGAGATTTACACCGCCGATATATGTTCTCTT
>JAGHAI010000195.1 GCA_021161555.1 bacterium | reverse complement strand
GATGAATTTTCCATCGGGTTGAAACCCGATGCTGAACAAAATGAAACCCCGATATAATCGGGGTTTAAACAAATTCAGCGAGCGGTTTCAACCGCTCGTTTGGGGTCGCAACCCACGACTTTAGTCGTGGGAAAAAGAAATGGAGATTTCGCAAGGCAAAAGTCGAGATGGAGGAAATTGATTTGTTGAAACAGGATATATTTTTAGTAGTTTCGCCTGACAGCAGTGAAAAAGCAGTAAAAAAACATAAAACACGGCGCACAAGGAAAAATATTTAAAATACCTCAAATTGCTCGCCATCGACGCATTCTATTGACCAACTTTTTCTAAAGAGAACCTTCTTCATAATTACACAAAACCTCATTGTTCTGTATCAAATAATATTGTTTCGGAAAAATTTTTAAAATTTTTTAAAATTTGTTTAAATGGAGTAAGATTTTACAACATTTCGAGATGAAAAATGCTGGCGGAAAGATAGTTATCGCTTGACAATGGGGTATTGAGCATATAATTTTTGTTCAACTGTTAAGTGGCGGCGATATGAACTCGTTCTCAAAGGATTTAGTGAAGGAAACAACCTGAAATCCTGAAAAGATTATCAGGGAATTGGCACAAATTTTGTGCCAAAAAAGTTTGACAAAAAAGATGCTTCTGCTAACTTATTGTCTTTCAATGGCGCCCGTAGCTCAGCCTGGATAGAGCAACGGACTTCTAATCCGTAGGTCGCAGGTTCGAATCCTGCCGGGCGCGCTTTTTTGCTATTAAGAGTTTTTAGTGTTGAGCAGAAATTTTCCTGTAACAGAGGAATCAGGATTCGAACCGATGGAGGCAGCCGAAGGCTGCGAATCCTGCCGGGCGCGCACCCTTCGGGTGTTTTCTTTGTGAAACTTTCCTTTCCTCGACTTCGTCGGGAAATTACCTGTTGTACTTGCACGAAATTATGATTCGAACCGATGGAGATAGCCGAAGTCGGTTAAAATCCCAAAAGCAATCCTATCCGAAAATGTAGTGGAGTAAAATCCCAATACTATCCGTTACCTATTGATATACAATATGTTAAATTATACTATAAAAGATGGGAAGACAATTTTTACTTGGGTGTTTGCTGATTTTCAACATTTTTTTCCAGCGCGCGGAAATATTTTCTCACCTGTTCCTGATACTGCCTGGGATAAGGGTTGGACAGAATTTGAAGCAGCGATTGTTGAAGAATATTCCTTCTTTCGCCAAGGTCTTCGGGCAGCTGGTCGGGAGATTTTCTCACCACATCCTTTCCCGTTCGGGAACGGCGTTTTTCGGTGAATTCCCGTTTATGAAGTGATTTTTGTGCGTCGAGCATCCGCGAAAGTATTCTATCCTGTCTTTTCAGAGTTCGCTCATTGACATTGAAATTTCTAAGGTCCTGCTCAACTTTCTTCATATCTTCTGCAATTCCTTCCATTTTACCGAGAAGATTGGAATGCTGTTCGAATTCCTTTCTCATCTCATCGATTGTTTTCCTCAACGCTTCCTGTTCTGCGGCGAGTCTCGATGCCGCCGCCATCTGTTCAGGAGTCATTCCGCCAGGGTTATTGCACGCGCCCATCATCGGTATGGTCTGTTCGTTTATCTGTCCCTGTTTGTTGCACATACTTTTCATCATCTGCATCAGTTTTTCCATTCCCGAAGATGACGACGATTGACACATAGAGTTCATCGTTCGCAAAAGCATCTCTGCGGCGCTGTTAATTCCGCCGAGTGCATCGCTCTGTTTTATAGTAGCACTTCTCCTGTGTCCCTGGGAAAGTTCGTATGCCGCCCCTGACATATTGGCATCTGCCTGCGCAAGCTTCGATGCAATTGCAGGCGGAAGAAGAAATGTCTTTCCGCTCATTTCTCCAACCCGCGCAAGAGATTGTCTGAGAACCGTTCTAAGTTCTTCCTGTTTTTCGGCAAGCGCTATGATTTCATCCCTCTCGCGCCTCACATCCGCAGCAGATTGCAAATCTTCAAGTTCCTGCGAAATATAAAGAAGTTCCCGCACAGTCCTCTGGATGTCCATCGTGAGTTCCTGTTTCAAGGCACTGTTCATCTGCTGCTGAAGTCCTTCCATCTGTTGAGCCATCTTTTCGAGCTGAGATGATATTTTCTGCCCCGATTTTCTCGCGCCTTTCCTGTTCCCGGATTTCATCTGATTGATGGCATTCTGCGCTTCTTCCGGAAGGTTCTGCTTCTCAAGTTCCTGCGCTAATTTTTCCATTTCTTCAGATGGCATATCTTCGAACTGTTTCATCTGTTCGGCGAGTTCCTTCGCCTGTTTTTCCATCTTGCCGAGCTGGTTTTTTGCCTCGCTTTCCATACGCTGTAATTTTTCCATATCTTCGCCCGACTTTAATCCTTCGTTTATCTTATCCTGCAGCTCTTTGAGCCGCTTTGCCATATTTTTCAGCTCGTCAAGTTTCATCTCCGTCTGAATTCGTTTCAGCAGTTCGAGTGTTCTGTCAAGTTTTTTCAAAAGTTCCTGCTGGCTCGTCTTAAATTGTTTCATCGCCTGCCTGAGCAAATCCGGGTCCATATTTTTCAACGCTTCCTGCATTTTCTTCATAGCATCCTTCAATTCTTCGGGCAATATATCTTCAAGAATCTGTTGAATCTGCCACATCTTTTCCACAATTTGCTGTGCGACGAGTTTGTTCTGCTCGATGCGTTCGATTGTTTTCTTCATCTTTTCCGCTGTTTCCTGTAATTGCCGGGCGAGCTGCTGCTGCCGTTCGAGCAGGCGCTGGGCTTCTTCTCGCTGTTCATAGGAAAGCTCTTCCTTTTTATTCTGAACCTGACGAGCCATTTCCTCCATTTTTTCGGCGAGTTCTTTCTGCTGTTTCAGCGCTTCGTCCACCGCATTTGTCTGTTGTTCCTGTTCTCCGGTAACTTCCTCGATAATTTCGTCGATTGACGGGAAGCGCACGGCGTAAACTTTGCTCTTTCCCATCTTTGGACCACAGAGATTGTCGTTGTCGTATCCTTCAACCCAGTATTTCACGATATCGTTTGGTATAAGTCCAAGTGGGTCGAGTTTCCAGATAAAATCGACGACAACCTGTTTCTTGCCATACAGGGAAAACGGCAATTTGAATGTGTGAACCGTGCTGTCCTGCGTGGGAATGTAAAATTTCAATAAAAATTTGGAAAACCCGAAGTCGTCCTCTCCGTATATCTGTATCGGCAGTTTCATAGATTCGTTCATATCGACATCTTTCCCCGGCAGAGTGATTTGCACGACGGGCGCTTCATCCTGCTGAATTCTTATCGAATATCTCGGCGGCTGTGGGTCGCTATTGCCTTCCTCGTCCCATATCTGAATTGTGTATGACCCGTTTTTTCTCGCGTCGATAATTCCAGTTGCATTTCTGCCGTCGCATTCCATTGGGATTACGGTGGAATCCGACAGGCGAATTTCCCCACGAACGATTTTTTTACTCGCAAGCGCTTCGACGAGAACTTTTGTTCCATATATAACATCTATATTTCCATCGTTCCGCTCAATCCTCTGCGATGCAAGACGCGTATATGCTGGAAATCTGTATTCAAGCGATACATCTATTATCCTCGGCAGGTCAAGTACGGAAATTTTAAGGTTTCTGCTTCTAAAATCTCCGCCTACCACGAAAAATTCCACATCATCGACGAGTTTCCTGAAAGTGTATCTGAATACTGCAGGATTCGTCGGGTCGGGCTGTGCCTCAAACGGAGAATATCCCTGCTTGCCCAGTTTACGATAAATCCACACTCTATCTGGAATTTTCCCCGACGCCCTTATCGTGATAGTGTAATCCTCAAATTTCACAGCCTTTGAGTTGTTCGGCAATTTCACTATCAACATCGTGTCCGTCGGCTTGACGAATTCTGTGAACGGCATCATCATCTTGACCGCTCCGCCGGTGAATTTTTCGGGCATCGCGAAGACGCTTCCAATGACGACAAGAAGCGCAAGCGATAGAATTGCCGTTCGTTCAAGTGCCAGCCGGGATGGCAGTAATTTTTTGGCGGGCAATTTTTTCGCCATCATTCCTGCGCGATTTATGACCGCTTCGACGAGCGCGCGGGAATATCCATATTCGGAAAAATCTTCTGTGGAAAGGTCATAGGCGGCGATGAGATGTTCGCGCAACTGCGGAAATTTTTTTTCGAACTCCATCGCCACGCGCCGAAGTGAAATCGGTCTTGCGAGCGGGGGAATTATAGAATACAGGAATATGAAAGCAGAAATTCCAAGCCAGATGAAGAAGAGCGCCGTTCGTGTCGGGATGTCGAACCAGAAGAACCCGTTGAGCAGCGCGCCAAACCAGAACAGAATGACAATTATGGCAAATGCATAGATTGAATTTATTCCCGCCTGCGCCAGTGAAATCAGTGTGCGGGCAGATTTTAATTTAGAAATCAAATTGTCCATTTCATCTATCATCAAAAAATTTTTATAAAAATAAAGAAAATAT
>JAGHAI010000172.1 GCA_021161555.1 bacterium | reverse complement strand
ATTATGTATTGTTGTAATACTGGCAGAACAGCCAGACCAATCACAACTATAACCGTGAAAAGTCCAACAATTGCTATAGTTCCACCGGGGTCAGGAAGAACCGCAACGAAGACGAGAATAAATATCAGGGCAATAATTATCTTCGATATCGTTTTTAAGGGCTGAATAGCCTGTGGAGGAATTTTTTTTCTTTCCGACTGCTCATAATGGCGAAACACTATGTCAGTAATTTTCATAAAAATTCTCGCGACTGCATACAGAATTATAGCGCCGAGAGAAAAACCAATTATGTTGAGTATCGTTATTCCAACATCACGAAGAGCCTGTATTGTCAACGAAAAGGTATGGTTGGCAAAAGACCTCGTGGCAGGATAAAGGTAAAAGATGAAAAGCATCATACCGTAAAACAAAATCAACACGATTATGTTTCTCGTCCACTTGATGATATTTATAAATAGCAGAAGTTCTTCTCTGGCGGGCAACAGGGAAAATTTTCCGAACTTAACACCTTTTATCATCCGCCCTTCCTGATAGAGAAAGTATCTTATCATCCTTCGCGCTATTCTGGCAAGGATGAGAACAAGTATGACGAAGACCACAGGAGAAGCAAGGGCGAGGAGCAATCTAAACAGGCTCGAAAGTCCAAGCGGCGCTTTTTCCTCAGGGGGATTTTTTAAAAAATCCTGAAATTTTAAACAGGCTTCGTCCAGAACGGAATCGACATCTTCGCCTTCTTTGCAAAACAGCCATACAAATGTGGAATCCCCATATCCAATTCCATACAGAGAATCGCTGCTTTCCTTAAAAACTTTTGTAGGGTCAATATTCTTCGATTTTATAAGCGAATCGACAAAGTGTTCGGCAGAACTCACGCAGGAAGAATCAAGGGCAAGGAAAAGAGTTTCTCCACGAACGACAACGGGAACCTGAGCGAAAACATATCCCGACAAAATCAAAAAAACTATGCAGAAAAAATTCTTCATACGGTTTTACTGAACTTCTTCGATATCGAGAATTTCAAAATTTTCTATTACAGGATTTACAAGAACTTCCTGTGCAATTTTGACGGCTGCATCCCGCGCTTTAAATGCATCATCGCTTTTGACGAATATATCAAACAATTTCGCCACACGAACGGATGACACTTCATTATGCCCCAACCGCCTTAACGCGTCGTTTATCGTATTTCCTTCGGGGTCGGCAACACCACTCTTACGACGAACCACAATTTCTATTCTGTATTTCATCATTTTTATTCCCTGCGATGAAAGTTTACTCAATAATCCCTCTTTTTTTCGATTATATCGAAAATTTTATAAAAATCAACTATTTCCGATATTTTTATGATAATCTCGCCTCATACTACACCGAAAATTATTCATCTCATCGCACCATCAGGCACCCAGGAATAATATATTTCCTGCAGGTCAAACGGAAGATTTGCATTCTTGTTTTTTCGCATCACATCGAAGAAATGCTTATCTATGCAGTGATAGATAGGGTCGAGGTGAAGCGGTTTGTAATCGGGAAATCTGTCGTCGAGATAATCCTGAAAAGAATCGTATCGCTCGATTTTCTTATCCGTGAAAACCCTTTCCATCTCATCTTCATCAAAAGCCATAACTTTTCCCAGCATCTCCACCACATAGGCAAATGATTCGTCGCCGAGAGGAACATCTTCCTTCGTGAAATCGAGGCATTTTTTGAACCCGCACGGCGTTTCGATGTATTCGAAATCCCCTGGCTTCATCTGCGCCATAAAAATCGAATCGCCATATAGAGGGTCTCCGCCGATGAAGACAAGTTTCACATCTCGCTCTGTTGCATTCACGAGTTCCTCAAACGGATTTTTACCGTGATTTTCAATCACCATAATATCGGCGTAAAGCCCTGGTTTTATTCTTCCGCAGTAATCGGTCCAGCCAACTGCATCGGCGGGATTGCAGGTCACCATCTCGACGATGTCCTGATATGTAAGCAGGCTATCGAAATAGTAATTGCTATATTGATACGCCACCTTCATCTCACCCAGCAGGTTTTTCCCGCCCGACGGACTCCAATCGGTGCCGAGCGTGATGTTCACCCCATATTTTTTATACAACGGAATGTCCGCTGTCTTTCCATATAGGAAAAGATTGCTCACCGGCGACCAGACGACTGTCATATCGTGTTCCGCCATATACTTTATTTCAGGTTCCTTCAGCGCGGTGCCGTGAATTATTATCACTTCCTTTCTTGCAAGTCCGTTTTTTTCCAGAAAGTCAAATTCTGAGCGAGCCCTTTCATCCGTGCCTTCGGCGATGTGAAAGAAAATAGCATCGAGCTCTCCTGCATCCATTTTGGCAATCCATTTATCTATCTTCTCTGGCTTTACCTTCGGAACTTCCCTCACATAGGAAGACATCCTCTTGAAGCCGAAATTGTAAGATACATCCATATTTCTCACGAGCATCTTGCAGAATTTTTTGGAGCCGTTTGGTGAACCCTGTGCCGCGGTTGTCCCCGAAATCAACTGCTTCACTTCCGCATATTTCATCTGTTCCGCCTGAAGTCCCCAATATCTCTTCTGTTCAACCACATATTTCGCATATTTTACATTTACCTTGCAGTCGTGCGTTTTCGACCACTGATAGCGGTTCGTGTATTTATCCTGCACATTCCACAGCGGGATGTGATTGTAGTGCAGGTGGTCGTGTATGTTGAGCAATCCTGGGAAAATAATGCCGCCGGTTTGCAAGAACAGAGATTTCAGCGAATCCACATCGTTGGGCAATTTTTCGCCCTTTTTCAGAACTGCAGAAATTTTTTCCCCATCGATGACGACACGACCGCTGTCTATTATCACAATTGTGCCGTCCTTCTGCCTGTCCATCGTGACTATTTTCCCGAGAAGAACGATGGCGTCGTATTTATCGTATCGCTTTCCGTGAGATTTATCGGGATAAATCTTCAGGCCGCCTTCGGGGGTTATCTTCTGAGCAGAAATTTGTGGGCTCTTTGTGGTCTGTTGAACGGAAGTGCAGCCGAACAAAAGAAAAACAGACAGCAAATAAAACAGATAAACTTTCTTAAACACTTTACACCTCCATAATTGTTGTCGTCATATATAAATTTATTCAAATATCCTTGACTTCAAAGACAAATAAAGTTTGATTATTTCCATAAAAAAATTTTCACATCTGAAAGTCGTGAGGTGAAACAATGAAGGAATTAGAATGGTATTATCCACAGACGCTTGCGGCTGCAAGCGAACTTATTGAAAGGGAAAAAATATTTCCCTGCGCAGGCGGAACATTTATCATACGGACGGGAATGAAAAATTACGAGGGCCTCGTCGATTTGCGCAAACTTGAACTCAACTACATCACCGACAATAATGACTATGTGGAAATTGGCGCAATGACGACATTTTCCGATGTGGCAGATTTCTTTGAGGACAAAAATCCTGAACATATTCTTGCAAAATCCCTTTCTGCCGCCGCAACGACGCCTCTGCGGAACAGAATTACAATCGGTGGAAGCGTCGCAGCATTTCCGCAGTGGTCTGACCTTTTAGGTCCACTGCTCGCCCTCGATACCGATGTGAAAATTTATACACAGACGGAAACCATAACAGTTCCAATCGCGGAATACATCACAAATGCGAAAAAATACCGCAAGAAATTGATAACATCCATCATAATTCCGAATAAAGACTGGAATTCTCACTATTTCAGAGCCACCCGCACGAAAACAGACCACTGCGCTTTCAATCTCACACTGCTGTGGAAAAAGGCACAGGACAAAATTGAAGATGTCAGAATTGTCGTCGTTGGCAATCACAAAAGATTTTCCAGACTTTTTGCCGTCGAGGAAAAAATACGCGGGCAATCTGCAGAAAAAATTTCTCCCGCAGACATCGTGCGCGATGTCGATGTCGAATTTGCCGATAAAAAACTCGGCAGAGGAGAATTTTTGAAAAAATTATTCATCGTCGAACTCGAAAGGGGAATTCAAAAGATAACAACTGCGGGATAATGCGTTTCCCATAACATTTGATAAAACCATAAATTAAAAAAACTTTTGCAAAAATTTAAAGGAGGCAGAATGCCAGAGATAAGCAGGGCATTTCTTTCGGCATACGACAAAACTGGTCTGGACGGAGTGGCGAAAGAACTTGCCGAACGAAGCATCGAGATATGGGCATCTGGTGGAACGGCAAAATTTTTGAAGGAACACGATATCGATGTCAAATCGATTGAGCAACTTACGGGATTTTCGCAACTTCTCGGCGGCAGAGTGAAGACGCTTCATCCTGCCGTTTTTTCTGGCATCCTTGCCCGCGATGACGAAAAAGATTTTTCTCAACTCGACGAACATAATTTTCCAAAATTCGACCTCGTGTTCGTGGACCTGTATCCTTTTTCATCTGCGCTTGAAAAAAATGCTGATGAAGACGAACTTATTGAACTCATCGATATTGGCGGCGTCGCACTTCTGCGCGCGGCGGCAAAAAATTTTAAACGCGTCGTAGTGTGCCACAATATCAGTTGTCTCGAAAGCATACTCAAAACGATGGACGGCGAGAACAAAATATCAGAAAAATTTTCAAAAAAACTTGCCGCCGAGACTTTTTTCTTCACATCGGCTTACGATTCCACCATAGCAAGATATTTCTGGAATGAGAACGAACAGGGTTTTTTAAAAAATTTTTCCATCGGCGGCGGTTCGGAAAAAATGCCCAAATTGAGATATGGTGAAAATCCGCATCAGTCGGCGGCGGTGTATTCCACATTTCCGTCAGAAGGTGTTCCATCGGCGGAAATTCTTAACGGAAAGCCGCTGTCGTATAATAATTTCCTCGACCTCGATGCCGCATATCGCGGCGCCATCGAATTTGACGAACCTTCCTGCACAATTGTGAAACATCTCTCGCCCTGCGGGATTGCAATCGGCGAAAGCCCGAACGAAGCATACGAAAAAGCACTTGCCAGCGACCCACTTTCTGCGTTCGGCGGAATTGTAGCGTTCAACCGCAAAATCGAAGTCGAACTCGCCAGAATGCTAAAAAAACACTTTTTCGAATGCATCCTCGCACCCGATTATTCCGAAGAAGCACTCGAAATTTTAAGGCAGAAGAAAAACCTGCGGCTCTTGAAATTGAATGACTTTTTCCCGAAGTCAAAAATTTCCGTCCGCGGAATAACTGGCGGGATTCTCGTTCAGGAAGTAAATTCCCCTGGCACTCTGGCGGAAAAGTGGGAAGTTGTAAGCAGGCGCAAGCCAACTGATGATGAGGAAATGCAGATGTGTTTTGCGATGCGCGCCGCCAAACTCGTGAAGTCGAATACAGTTCTAATCGCGAAGGACAATGCGACGGTCGGCATCGGCGGTGGGCTCCCGAGTCGCGTGGATGCGGCAATTCTCGCTGTGAAAAAGGCTGGCGATAGAGCAAAGGGTGCCGTAGCAGCATCCGATGCGTTCCTGCCATTCCCCGATACGCTGTATGTCCTTGCTGAAGCGGGGATAACTGCTCTAATTCAGCCCGGCGGCTCGCGCAATGACCAACTCTCAATCGATGCGGCAAACAAATTGAAAATAGCAATGGTGTTCACCGGAATGCGGCATTTTAAACATTGAGAGATTTTGCGCAGATGTAAAATTAGCAATGCGAAATGAACAATTAGCAATGCAAAATGGAATTGTTCTTTTAATTCGTGCGTTTGTTTGATTGGAAAAATTTACAATCTCAAATACTATGCTTATAAAAAACGGACAGGTTGCGCTGCCAGGTCTCGATGAGCCCAAAATTATCGATGTGAAAATTGAAGGGGGAAAAATTGCCGACATCGGGGAAAATCTTTCGGGCGATAGTGACATAATAGACGCTTCGGGTATGTATGTTCTTCCTGGCGGCATCGACCCGCACACGCACTTCGACGACCCCGGATATACACAGAGAGAAGATTTCTATCACGGTAGTTGCGCTGCTGCATCGGGCGGAATTACCACGATTATTGATATGCCCTGCACTTCAATCCCGCCTGTAACCGACATAGAAAATCTTCGCAAAAAGTTGTCCGCAGTTGAAAGAAAATCTGTCATCGATTTTGGATTTTTCGGCGGCGTTTCCGCTCTATCGCTTCAGCAAAATTTTTTTGAAAATTTTAAAAAACTTGCGAACTATGTGTTCGGGATAAAGACATACTTTATTTCTGGAATGGACACATTTCCAAGGCTGAACCACTATCAATTCAAAAAGGTCCTTGAGGCAGCGAAAATTTTAAAAATTCCTGTTCTCCTTCACGCAGAGGATTTTGATTATGTTAGCAGTGCAACGCAGGAAATGATGAAACGGGGTGATTCCCCACGGGATTATTATCTTTCCCGCCCTGAGATTGCAGAAATACTTGCGGTGCAGAACGCTGTGGAAATTGCCCGATTGGTCGGAGCGGATTTGCACATCGTCCACATTACAACAGGGAAGGCGGTGGAAATCGTAAAGAGCGGTCCTGCCACCTGCGAGACTGCGCCACATTATCTCGCGTTCACCCTCGACGATTTTGAAAAAATTGGTTCGCCGCTGAAAGTAACACCTCCCGTGAAAACTGCGGACAACAGGGAAAAATTATGGAAATTGCTGGCACAGGGAAAAATAGATTTCGTCGCATCGGACCACGCACCGGCGCCAGAAGAGGAAAAATTCTCCGGTTCCATCTGGACAGATTATTCAGGAATACCAGGAACAGCCACACTCCTGCCTTTTCTGTTCTCCGAAGGACTTTTTAAAAAAAGAATTTCATTCAAAAAACTCGTTCAAATTGTCTCGGAAAACGCCGCTAAGAGATATGGCTTTTTCGGCAGAAAAGGTTCGATTGAAATCGGCAAGGATGCGGATTTGACAATCATCGACCCCGAGGCTCACTGGACAGTCAAAGGGGAAAAATTATTGTCGAAAGGGAAAATCACTCCATTTGAAGGGATGACCTTTTCGGGCAAAATTGTAAAAACCATAGTGCGCGGAAAAGTGGTTTACGACAGTTCCGCTGGCATTGTTGCCGATGCTGGATACGGGAAGTTTTTATCGCCATCTAATTGAGGGAAAAATTCGTATATGCTTTCGATAATCAAGAAAATAATTGTAAAAATATCCGACCACATAGCCTTTCTTCGTCCGCTTTTGCTTGTTCCCGTGTGGACGCCGACACTTCTCGGCTTCTGGGCAGGAGGCGGCAATTCGGGTATTAAAGGCGAAAGCCAGGCGCTTCTGCTCGCAACATTTCTTGCCGCTGGCATATATGGGATAAACCAGATATACGACGCAGAGGGCGACAAAATCAACGGGAAAAATCTGCCACTTGCACTGGGATTTATTTCGCCGCTGATGGCGTGGATTATCACGATATCTTCGTCTGTGGCTGCGCTTATTGTGGCGGTCTTCTTCTCTCTTCCCGTCGCAATTCTGACGATTTTCGGCATCCTGCTCGGAATTTCATACTCGCTTCCGCCGATAAAATTTAAGGACAGAGGCTTTTATGCGCTCACATCAAACGCCATTGGCCACGGAGCGGTGATGTATCTGATAGGATACCTCTTCGCGCTAAAATCTAACCATAATCTTCAATGGCAGTGGGATGTTCTATTGAGGACACTGCCTTATGCTGTGGCTTATGCTTCGGTGTATATCTTTACAACAATCCCCGACGAAGCAGGAGATAAAAGAGTCGGCAAGCGAACTATTTCTGTGATATATGGTGCGAGAAAAGGAACGGTGTTCGGAATTATCGGGGTTTTTCTATCGGGCGCTCTGGGGATTTTGTGCCGCGAACCCGCCATTTTCCTGACCGCAGTGATATCGATGCCATTTTACCTGTTTGCTGTTTCGCAGCCAAAAATAGAAGCAAAGGACATACTGCGCGCAAACAAAGTTGCCGTGCTTTCGCTTGCGATATTCACGATATTCTACTTTCCACAATTCGTTCTTCTCGTCGCTGCGGCGATAGTATTTGCATCGATATACAATAGAACAAGACTTGGAGTAAAATATCCATAACAAATACTATTATAATCGGCTGCGGATGACTTATAGCGCCGAGGAAAATTTTTTATGTTGAAATTGAAGTGTAAAATTTATATTTTTTTGGACAATCCAATGAGGTGTTTTGATGCAGAAGTTTTCTTTCATTATTATATTTATCGTCGCAATTGTTCTTGCGTTCGGCGGTGAAGAGTTTCCCGTGCTGATAAAAGTTTCCTCTCGAAAGCAATTAAAGGAAGTCCAGAAAATAGTTAATTACATAGAAGATTTTTCTCCTGAAACAGGAAATGTGAAAGCGTATGTCAATTCCGACAGCTATGCGAAACTGGCGCTGCTCGGATACAATCCTGTTGAACTGGTTGACACTTCCGCTCGAAATGCGGAGTATGCGATAAATCATCCCGAAGATGTTATGTATCACAATTACAGCGAACTTTCCAGTTGGGTGCATAATCTCGCCACCAGTTATCCTTCAATTGTAAAAATCGACAGTCTCGGTCCTACGGTTGAAGGGAGATGGATCTGGGCTGTCTGCATAACTGACAATCCCGATTTGGACGAATATGAGCCGGAATTCGTCTATATTTCCACTATACACGGTGATGAACCTGTTGGAACTGAACTACTTATATGGCTGTGCGATTCGCTCACTCAAAAATACGGTGCAGATACTCAAATCACGGCAATCGTCGATTCGCTGGAACTGTGGATAATTCCGATGATGAATCCCGATGGTAATGCTCACGGGACACGATACAACGCAAACAGTGTTGACCTGAACAGAAATTTTCCCGTTCCCGATGGTGTGCAGGGCAACGACGGAACTTATACCACTCAGCCGGAAACCGATGCTATGATGCAGTTTCTTTCTCAACATCAGCAGACTATGACGGTGAATTTCCACACGGGTGCGGTTCTCGTAAATTACCCGTGGGATTTTGACACAATCCGAGCCCCGGACGATTCCCTTCTGATAAATCGTTCAATTGCATATTCCTCTCTCAATCCACTGATGTATTCGGGATACTTTCCGCAGGGCATAACGAACGGATTTGACTGGTATGAAGTTGACGGTTCAATGCAGGACTGGGACTATCATCAGGGGAATGGACCGCACCTGACGATTGAACTGAACGATGTAAAATGGCCCGACGACTCCTATCTTCCAGGAATATGGGACGACAATTATGCTTCGATGATGCACCTCTTAAAATTGGCATTGACGGGGATTCACGGAATTGTCGTGGATAGTTTGACTGACGAACCCGTTCAGGCGCAGATATGGTTCGACGATGTGGGAAGGTGGGTGAATAACCAGCTCCCTGTTGGAGATTTTCATCACCAGATGCTCGCGGGAACTCATTCCATCACAGTTATCGCCGATGGATACTATCCAGAAAGAATTTCGGACATTTCTCTTTCGACGGACAGTTCTTCCGTCTGGCTAACGATTCGCCTTGTCCCTGCCGACACGATTTTCTTTTCAAATTTTGAAACCGACGATGGTGGACTGAACACCGTTTCATTTGATTTCTATCAGGATTGGGAATGGGGCATTCCCGCTATGATTGCGCCAGATATTTTCGATTCCATTCCAGGCGGCGAAAAATTGTGGTGCACAAAACTTTCAGGAAATTACAGCGATAGTTCGCAATCCCGTCTCGTTCTCGATGTGGATTTGACCGAAAAAGAACACGCGGCGCTTATTTTCGACGAGTGGTATCGCTTTCAGAGCATCAACTGGGCATATTCGCCTGCGGTGGCGCACGACGGCGGAAGAATTTTTGTCGCAACGGAAACTGACACGACGCAGATAAAACCACCCTGGGGATATATCTGTGCGGCGAGCGAATATAACTGGCAGATACCGGAAGGTGATTCCATCTTCGCGGACGACGAACCAGGAACGCCCTGGCACAAAGCACTTTTCCAGCTTGATGACTTCTGCGGACAAAATATCTCTATTATATGGGATTTTGGCGCAAGCAACAGAAATACACAACTCGGATGGTATATCGACAACATAGCGGTAGTATCGCCGGGTTCTTCGCTCGGGGTTGCTTGCAACATCGACAGAGCGATGAAAATATCGCTCATCACATCGCCAAACCCATTTAATTCGAAGTGCAGGATAAAGGTTACCGCAGCAGATTATGAACTGCCGATTATACTTTGTATAACGGACATTTCCGGCAGGATTTTTAAAAAATTTGCCATCACGATGACCGATTACGAGTTCGTCTGGGATGCCTACGAAATACCGGCGGGCGTGTATTTGATATCTGCCGAAGACAAATATGGAAAAGTCGACAGACGCAAAACTATTCTCGTCAAATAACTTTGCTTCTCCTTTTACGACACAATTCTGATTGAAACTGGATATTTATACCATTCGCCTTTGTTTGCGGCGACGGCAGCGAGAACGCCAAAGACGATATCGGCAATCATAACGACCGATAATAACAAACAGTCGATTACCACATAGGTCAATATCGCCGAAACAAACATCGCTATGAGGACAGTAATCTGGAAATTGAGCGCCTCTTGTCCGTGATGGTCAACAAAATCAGATTCATCCTTTTTGATAAGCCAGATAATCAGCGGAACGATAAATCCCGTGATAATACCGCCGATGTGAACGAGCAGTGCCATTGTCCTTTCATCGCCTGTGGGTTCCCATACAGATTTTTCTGGTTCTTCCTGTGGGGGCAAAGCATCAACAATTGGTTCATCCATAAAATTCCTCTCGATAGTTAGTTTTTTTGTATATGCACTTTATTTTTCAGCAATTTTTTCCGGCTCTGCATTTTCCTCGCTTTCCGTCTGTGCTGTTGCTTCTTTCCACTTGTGTTCCACCCACAACATATGCGCACCAGACAAAATATTAAATGTAGTCCAATAGAGAACCAGCCCCGCTGGAAGATTGTAGAAGAAAAACAGGAAAATTATCGGCATTATGTAAGCCATCGACTTCTGTTTCGGGTCGGTGACCGTTATCTTCTGCTGTACGAACATAGAAATTGCCATAATAATCGGCAGGACAAAATACGGGTCTCTTTGAGAAAGGTCTTTTATCCAGAAGATGAACGGTTGAGCGCGGAACTGGAATCCGTCTGCAAGTGCGCGATACAGTGCGAAGAAAATCGGCATTTGAACGAGAAGCGGCAGACAACCCGACAGCGGACTAACTCCGTGTTTCCTGTAAAGTTTCATAATTTCCGCATTCATCTTTTGCGGGTCATCGCGAAAGCGTTCCTGAATGCTGCGCATCTGCGGCTGAAGACCTTTCATTCGCTTCATACTCTTCATCTGTGTGTGCGCTATGGGAAGGAGAAAAAGTTTCATCAAAATCGTGAATATAATAATCACCCAGCCGTAATTGGGGATAACGGCGTAAATCATTTTCAACAGCCACAGGAGAAATTGGGTAATCGGAGCGAGCCACCACCAGCCAAGACTGACGCTTTTCGCAAGCATTCTGCCGTATCTCTTCAGTATAAAATAGTCCCGCGGTCCAGCATACACGAGATAGGAGCGCGAAAATACAGGTTCACCGCACCTTTCGTATAATCCCACCTGAACGATGGGAATTTCCTTGTCAACCCCCTCTTTTCTCAACCAGATAGTATTTGTCCGCACACCGTTCGACGAGAGAATTTTATCGGGCATCACGGCGACGAAGAAATATTTACTTCGCGTGCCGACCCAGTCAGTTGCGCCATCGAGGGAAAAGGAAGGCTTTCTCTTCGACGGCTTAAATTTGTCGAACTCGTCGCCGACGCGATAATTCGCCGCAAATTCCCGCAAATCCCATACGGTATTTTTCTCCGTCGGAACAAGACCACTTTTCCACCAGAGAGCGCAATCACCGATGGATTGCGAACTGTCCCGCGATGAAATGAGAATCTTGTGCCGAAAGTGGTATTTGCCGTATTCAAATTCATATCGCCGCTGAATCATAATGCCATCAGGGGTTTTCCCAATCATAGTCACGGCATCTTTTTTATTATCCTCGTCCAGAAAGATTGTATCCCTATCGGCGACGAAACGCACACCAGCGGTTGAAAAATTCCTTCCGCCGAGTGTGCCGATAAATTCAAAATTAGGTCCTCCAGCGAGATTGGGAACGAGTTCTACCTCATTTCCCTCGCTGTCGTATATTTTGTGCAGCCTTATCGACTTCACATCGCCGCCGAGCGTGGAAAGTTTTACCGTGAACTTGTCGCTAACCACAACAATGTCCATAACGGGGATTTTTAAAAGTGTAGAATCTTCGCTTTGTTTATTCTCTTTCTGCTCAGATATAGTAGCCTCTGGTTCTGCAATTGCCTGTATTGGACGCATACTATCTCCACTCGTCGTTATCGCGGTCTGCGCGGCAGAAAGTGAATCTGCAGAACTTTGCGGCGTGCTCACCGTGCCGACGACCCATTTCTGGTATATCGGTGTCAAAAGAATAATTAGAACGATGAGAACAATGCCTATGATTGTTTTCTTGTCCATAACGAAATCTTTCCGCAAAATTACATTTTTTCAAAAATATGGCTTAAAAAAAGGATAGCAAGAAAAATCGACTTTTAGAGTCTGCAACT
>JAGHAI010000034.1 GCA_021161555.1 bacterium | reverse complement strand
TGAATTTCTATAACCTTGGAAACTATTTTAGTATCGCCAGTGATGGTATAAATATTTTTGAAGACATCAATAAAACCCTTAATAACCCATTGATTATCCTGTGTGGAAACATAACTATGTAATTCTTTAGCGAACGATTGGAGTTTCTTCAAAAATTCTCGTTTTAATTTCGCTTTTGTTTTTTTATTTATTTTGTTCATTGTTAAATAATATACTTATGGTTCTATCCTAATTGATTTGCAAAATAAATATAGAATAAAATATTCGATATCATCATTCGCTCAATTTTTTCACAATTTCGTGCAGGTCCTTTTCGCTGTAATATTCTATTACGATTTTCCCCTTTTTCTTCCCGGAAAATATTTCCACCTTCGTGCCGAGCAGAACTGAAAGTTCGTCTTCCATAGCGAGAATTTCTGGGGTTTTTTTGGCTCTGCTTCGCTTTTGCTTTTTCTTCCTGCCGAGCACAATCACGCCAAGCCTTTCCACAGAAATCCCTCTTCTCGCGGCAAGTTGTGCGAGTCTTATCTGTCGTTTTTCGTCCTTTTCTTCAAGCAGAGTTAAGGCGTGTCCGAAAGTTATCTTTTTTTTGCGCAGCAGTTTGATTACGGGTTCGGGAAGTTTTAGAATTCGCAGAAAATTTGCCACAGTTGAACGGCTTTTCCCAACGCGGCGCGCTATCTCATCCTGTGTTAAGCCAAAATTTTTAGAAAGGTTGTAATACGCTTCCGCCTCTTCAACGGGGTCAAGGTCTTCGCGCTGAAGGTTTTCCACAAGAGCGATGAACAATAGTTGTTGCTCGTCCGGTTTTTGTTCGAGCACTATTGCGGGGATTTTTTCAAGTTTTGCCATCTTTGCGGCGCGCCATCTCCTTTCGCCCGCAACGAGGATATAGCCGCTATCACTGCGGGCAACGATTATCGGCTGCAATACCCCCTGCTGACGAATGGATTGTGCAAGTTGTTCGAGTGAAGACGGGTCAAAATCGCTGCGCGGCTGCATAGGATTTGGAAAAATTTCCGATATATCTATTTCCCGCAGTCGCTCGCCCGATGGAACTTCGTCGAGGAAATCGTTTGCTATGTCGTCGGGCAGAATGGCATCAAGTCCTTTGCCCAACCCGCTTTTTCTCACCATCGATTATCTCCTGTGCAAGTGAAAGGTAATTTTGCGCACCTTTCGATGTGATGTCGAACAAAATAATAGGTTTGCCGTAGGACGGCGCTTCCGCAAGGCGAATGTTACGGTGAACAACGGTCTTGAAGACCTTTTTGCCAAAATAACTCCTCGTCTGCTGTAATATCTGGCGCGAAAGATTTAGCCTTGTGTCGAACATCGTCAGCAGAACGCCTTCTATTCGTAGTTCGGGATTGAGATTTTTCTGAACCCGCCGCAGGGACATAAGCAATTGTCCCAGTCCTTCAAGAGCGTAATATTCGCACTGAATTGGAATGAGCACGGTATCCGCTGCGACGAGACCATTTATCGTCAGAATTCCCAGCGATGGCGGTGAATCGACGATGATGAAGTCGAAATCATCCCTGATTTCTTCAAGCGCACGCTTCAATAAAAATTCCCTGTCTTTTTTTGCGAGCAGTTCAACCTGCGCACCCACAAGACGAATGTGTGATGGAACGAGATTGAAAAATTTCAATTCGGGAATTTTTATGATGGTTGAAGATATTTTCGTTTCGCCGAGCAGAACCTCATATATCGTCGGCTGTGATCTGGATATTTTCAATCCAAGTCCAGTGGTGGCGTTCGCCTGCGGGTCGATATCGACGAGCAGCGTTCTCTTTTCCGCGGCGGCAAGCGAAGCCGCAATGTTGACCGCCGATGTCGTCTTGCCAACGCCGCCCTTCTGGTTCGCTATGGATATTATTTTGCCCATTTTATCGATAATTTCATTGAAAAAATTTAACGAAGTTTTTCGAATAGAGCAAGAATTTAATTGTTTCCGAGATATAGCAACTTTTCACTGGCGGAGTTGCCGTTAAAATATGATATTTTTTAAAAATACATACCGTTTTCAAGGTTTCCGCCCGGATTTTTTGCGAGTCCGAGAATTATTCTGAGAACGACAGACCATACCGCCGCAAGCCCGATTTGATATTGCGTTTTAAGAAAAGAACGGCAAACTGCACAGCCGCGGAAAACAAGGGATTTTCCATAACCCAATTCGCATACCAGAACATACTTCAAGTCCCCTTATCCATCTCTCTTTTTCCAATCATACGGGATGCTGTTCTCGTATGGGTCAATCCGATATTCGTCGGGTTTTTCGTAGTTGTATGGCAGTGTCGGCGCGTTCACGATTATCGCTTCCTTTTCGCCAATTCCTTTCCAGCCGTGATATACACCAGGCGGAATGTGAATCAACATCGGGTTGTGTTCGCCGATGAAGAATTCGTTGATTTCGCCGTAAGTTGGCGAATTTTTTCTCGCATCGAAAAGTGCCACGCGAATCATCCCGCAGACGCAGGCGAAATTGTCCGACTGCAACTTGTGATAGTGCCACGCCTTAACTATACCAGGATAAGTGGTGGTTATGTAAACCTGACCGAACTGTTCGAAAACTTCGTCGTCGTTGCGCAGAAGTTCCATCAATCTCCCGCGCTCGTCGGGGATTACGCGCAGTTTTTTCACCGCAACGCCATCTATCATATTCGCCTCCTTTACAATCGTTCTGGCACATTGATTGCTATATTATTGGTGAAAGCACTGAAAATTGACAAAAAATGTTCTTTTCGGTTCAGGAGGTGAACGATGCAGCACACAATTCACAGAACACTGTGGGACTATATCTGCGACTTCATTGTAACTATTGCCTGGCTCGTCGGATTGTTTATATGGGGCGCCACAATCTGGGGCATAATCTCAGGACTTATGGGATAATTCCGCCGCCGTGATGACATTATCCAGATAGCGCCCATCAAAGTTGACCCTGATTCGTCCTCACAATGCGGGACGATTTATTTTAAAATTGATACGACGACTACTTCACATACGCCTTTTTGATGTGAATTGGCGTTTCGGGTTTGTCGTATCTATCCCGCTTAACCGACGCGATTTTCTGCGCGACATCCATTCCCTTTATGACATAGCCGAACACAGTGTATTCTCCATCGAGATGTGGCAAATTTGCAAGGGCAATGTAAAATTGGCTTCCGGACGACTTCTTTTCGGGATTTACATTGTCCGGCAGTCTTGCCATAGCGACGGCTCCAACGGTGTGCTTCAAATCCGTTATTTCCGCAGGAATGGTGTATCCTGGACCGCCTCTGCCAGTTCCTTCGGGGTCGCCTCCCTGAATGACAAAACCAGGTATAACCCGGTGGAATGTAAGTCCATTGTAAAACCCTTCCTTCGTCAATTTGAGAAAATTCTCGACGGTCTTGGGCGCTTTATCGGGGCGAAGTTCGATTTCTATGTCCCCATAATCCGTTTCAAGAACCACAACGGGCTTATCGGATGACGCGGAAGATGTATTTCCCGCAGGCTTCTGTTTTTCGCCAGTTTCCTTGCAGCCGACGAAGAACAACATCGGTAATAATAGCAAGACTAACCTCCTCATTTTGTCCTCCCGATTTTTTTATTCAAATCCTGCCTTCAGATTGAGTGAGTGAATAAATATGTTGAAATTGCAAATGCCGGGTGGCAACAGGGCAAAGCGCACATCACACAGCGGATATGATGACTTCCCGAAATATTTATGCTGGGGGTTTGTATTTTTCCATTTCCGCGACGAGTTCGGGATAAAGCGGAAATGCCTCGCACAGTTCCTTAACCTTTTTGCCCACATCCGAGATAACTGATTCGTCATCTATGTTCGTCAGCACTTTGTGAATCATTCGGGCAATTTCTCTCATCTCGTTTTCCTTCATCCCTCGGGTGGTCACTGCTGGAGTTCCGATTCTCACCCCGCTCGTGATGAATGGTTTCTGCGGGTCGAACGGAATTGTGTTTCGATTCACCGTGATGTCCGCTTTCCCCAGTGCTTCTTCTGCCTGTTTTCCCGTGATGTTGAGAGAACGAAGGTCGAGCAGCATCAGGTGATTATCAGTTCCACCGGAAACGAGTCGAACGCCGAGATTTTCAAACTCGTCAGCCATAGCCCTGGCATTTGCGACGATTTGCCTTTGATATTCCCTGAACTCATCGGTCATCGCTTCCTTCAACGCAACAGCTTTTGCCGCGATGATGTGCATAAGCGGTCCGCCCTGCATTCCCGGCATAACCGCTTTGTCGAGGCTTTTGGCATATTTTTCCTTTGTCAAAATCAATCCCGCTCTCGGTCCGCGCAGGGTTTTGTGTGTCGTCGTCGTGACGAAATCGCAGTGCGGCACGGGATTTGGATGGATTTCCGCGGCGACAAGCCCCGCAAAATGTGCCATATCCGCAACCAATACAGCGCCAACTTCATCCGCGATTTCTCTGAATTTTTCAAAATCCCAGAAACGAGGATACGCCGATGCACCCGTCATAATCAACTTGGGGCGGTGTTCAAGCGCTATTTTTCTTATCTCGTCGTAGTTGAGCGTCTCCGTGTCCTTGTTCACGCCATACTGGACTACATTGTATAACTTGCCGGAGAAGTTTACCGGATGTCCGTGTGTGAGGTGTCCGCCGTGCGAAAGATTTAGACCCATTATGGTATCGCCCGGCTCGAGGACGGTGAAATAGACAGCCATATTAGCCTGCGAGCCACTGTGAGGCTGAACATTTGCGTGTTCTGCGCCGAAAACCTGTTTTGCCCTGTCCCTGGCGAGGTCTTCTGCGATATCGACGAACTGACACCCACCGTAATAGCGCTTTCTGGGATAGCCTTCGGCGTATTTATTGGTCATAACTGAACCGGCTGCGGCGAGAACCGCTATCGATGTGTAATTCTCCGATGCAATTAACTCAAGACCATCCGTCTGGCGGCGAAGTTCCCTGTAAATCGCATCGTAGATTTCACCATCCGTTTTCGCAAGCGACGACAGAAACATAAAACACCTCCTGAATTGTTCTAAAACATTCTGGTTATAAAAATCGTTTGTAATAAAATAAATCAGAAAATACTTAAAAGAAAACAAAAAATAACTCTTCTATTTTTTATTGCGGTTGTCGAAAATTTTGATTAGTTCTTCAATGTTAAGAAGATGCGTTTTATTTTAAAAATTTCAGGAGGATTTTGTGGAAATATGGGATGGCATAAAAAATCTGTCGGAAAAGTATCGGGATTATACGGCGCATAACCTTTCGGAGATTGTTAAAATTCCGTCTTTGAGCGGGCAGGAAGAAGCTGTTTTAAAAAAAATCGCTGACATTCTCGAGGAAGCTGGTTTTGACGAAGTTCGCCTCGATGCTCTCGGCAATTTGATTGCCCGCGTGGGAGATGGCGAACGCAAACTCGCCTTCGACGCTCACATCGATGTAGTTGACACTGGGAATATTTCACAGTGGGATTTCGAGCCGTTTTCAGGCGAAATTAGAGATGGATTTGTTCACGGAAGAGGTTCAGTTGACCAGAAGGGCGGTGCCGCCGCAATGATTACCGCAGGAAAGATTCTTAAAGAGATGGGATACGGCGGCAGTTTTTCAATATTTTTCACATTTACTATAATGGAGGAGGACTGCGACGGATTGTGCTGGAATTTTTTAATCGAAACCGGTGAACTCGTCCCCGATTATGTGGTGCTCACCGAGCCGACGAACCTTTCAGTAAATTGCGGTCATCGCGGGAGAATGGAGATGGAAGTGCTGTTCTACGGTCGTTCGGCTCACGGCGCGATGCCAGAGCGGGGCGATAACGCAATATACAAGGCGGCAAAGTCGGCAATCGAAATAGAGAAATTGAACGAAAGGTTGCCCGCGGATGACTTTTTGGGCAAAGGGACTGTTGTCCTTTCGGAAATTCGTTCAGAAGCGCCGTCGTTGTGCGCTGTGCCCGATTTCTGTGCTTTTCATCTCGACAGAAGACTTACCTGGGGCGAAACGAAGGAAAGCGCTGTCAACGAAGTTAAGGAAATAATAGACGAAGATGCTACGGTTGTCGTTCCGATGTATGATAGAAAAAGTTACAGGGGAATAAGTTATCCACAGGAAAAATATTTTCCAACCTGGAGATTTTTAAAAAATCATCCGTTTGTAAAATCGGGAATAAGAACTGCGGAAATGATTTTCGGCGGAAAAGTCGATGTGGGCAAATGGATTTTTTCCACGAATGGGGTATCGACGGCGGGAAAGCACAAAATCCCCACAATAGGCTTCGGTCCCGGGAGCGAAATTTATGCTCACTCGCCCAATGAAAAAGTTCCCATAGAACATCTTGTGAAGGCGTCGCAGTTTTATGCGCTTTTGCCGTTTGTGATGGAGGGGAATTTGTAGTCAATTTCCCGAGTCGTGATGGACAATTTTGTTAAAAAAATGTTTATTCGGGGGATTTATCTTTGTGAGTGGAAAATTTTTATTGACAAAAATGGCGATATAACATTTATTCAAAAAGGTTTTCGGAAGAACCGATACTTCACGACAGTGGCGGCGGTTGCCCTACCGTATCGGCTGGCGATGTGAAGGAGGTTCAAACGAATTTGACGATGGGGCATTTTTTATTTGAATTAAAATCAAGCGAACAGAGGTGAGATATGGCGCAGAGAATACGAATACGGCTCAGGTCCTATGACAATGTCATTCTCGACAGGTCAACGAAGGAAATTGTCGAGCTCGCCAAGAGAACAGGCGCGATTGTCTCGGGACCAATTCCAATGCCGACACGAAAACGAATTTATACCGTTCTCCGCTCGACATTTATAGACAAGAAGAGCCGTGAACAATTTGAAATCAGGGTTCACAAGAGACTTATCGACATCTATGGCGCCGATGACAAGACTATCGAGGAAATGATGAATGTGGAACTTCCTGCGGGAGTCGATATTGAAATTGCTCTTTAATTTGATATAAATTTCATTACTTTTATTTGGAACGAGATAAACAAGGAGCTCAAATGATAGGGCTTTTAGGCAAGAAAGTGGGAATGACGACAATTTTTACAGATGATGGCCGTCGTGTGCCGGTGACGGTGCTTGAGGCAGGACCCTGCAAGGTCGTTCAGGTGAAAAGCCCTGAAAACGACGGATATGCGGCAATTCAGCTGGGATATGAACCCATTAAGCCGAAAAAAGCAAACAAACCTTTGCTGGGACACTTTAAAAAGGCTGGCACCGAACCATTCAGAAAACTGAAGGAATTCACCGTAGAAGATGTTTCCGAAAAGTTTGAAATAGGCCAGGAGATAAAGGCTTCGGACATTTTTAAGGAAGGCGAACTGGTTGACTGCACAGGGGTGTCGAAGGGCAAAGGTTTTCAGGGTGTTGTCAGGCGTCATAAGTTCGGCGGTGGACCGAAGACGCACGGACAGGCTGACAAATTTCGCGCGCCAGGCTCAATCGGCGCTTCAAGTTTCCCATCACGAGTGGTTAAGGGATTGAGAATGGCAGGGCATATGGGAAACAGAACAGTCACAGTCCGCGGACTGAAAATTATGAAAATTCTCGAGGATGACAACATCATACTGGTGAAAGGAACAATTGCAGGACCAAAGGGTGGATATGTCGTCATCAGGCGCAGCAAGAAGAAAGCGAAGTGATAACTGGATGAGTTATTTCATCTTAATTGTGAAGATAAAGGGAGTAAGATATGGCAAAGGCTAAATTATACGATAGCAGTGGCAATGTTTCTGGCGAGGTGGAACTTCCCGATGCCGCCTTTGGCATTGAGCCTAATGAAGCGGTTATGTGGCAGTATGTTAAGACCTATCTTGCCAATCAGCGCAGGGGGACGCACAGTGCGAAGACGCGCAGTGAAGTTCGAGGAGGTGGAAGCAAGCCGTGGCGCCAGAAGGGAACAGGACGGGCAAGGCAGGGAACGAGAACATCCCCGATATGGACTGGCGGCGGCGTTGTCTTTCCGCCAAAGCCGAGGTCATATCGGCTGAAGTTTCCCAAAAAAATGCGAAAAATTGCCCTTGCTTCCGCGCTTTCCGACAGGGCGAAGGAAAATCTCGTTCACATATTTGAAAGGTTCGAAGTGCCCGAAATAAGGACGAAGGCAGTAATTGAAATCCTGAAAAATGCAGAAATAGATATGAATCGTTCGACACTTATCATCACGGATGGAGTAAAGCCCGATTTGCTGAAGTGCGCGAGAAACATAGAAAAGTTGAAGGTCACTCATACTGGCGAACTGAACACATATTTCGTCCTGAACGCTGAGAATATAATCGTCGAGAAAAATGCCATTTCGAAAATAGAGGAGATGTGCAGAATATGAAATTGAACGACCCATACAAAATAGTGATAAAGCCAATCATCACGGAAAAGGCGTCCGATATGCGGGACAGGGACAATGTGTATATGTTCTATGTCCATCCCGATGCCACAAAACAGAGCATCAAGCGGAGCATAGAGAAGTTGTTTTCCGTGGATGTGGTTTCTGTGCGCGTCATCAACACTGCGCCGAAGCCGAGGCAAAGGGGACAGTATTCTGGAAAAACTGCGTCGAGAAAAAAGGCAATTGTGAAGTTGAAAAAGGACCAGACAATCCCCGTCTTTGAAGGATTGGTTTAGGTTTTTGTTTGATTTGATTGTGTCTGGAGTGAGATTTGGCGGGACAGTTGATTGAAAACGGATAAAATATAGATAACAATGGAGAAGTATTATGGGGATAAAGAAATTTAAACCGACCGCTCCTGCACTGCGTTTTAAGGTAGCGCTGAACTACGAGGAACTTACGAAGAGTAAGCCCGAGAAGAAACTTTTGCGTCCCAAAAAGCGCAGTGGGGGAAGAAATAGCAACGGCAGAATTACGGTTAGATTCCGCGGAGGCGGAAATAAAAAGCGATATCGCGTCGTCGATTTCAAGAGGGATAAGAGAGATATTGAGGCAAAGGTCTCCGCCATTGAATACGACCCGAACCGCTCGGCGTTCATCGCCCTGCTGAACTATGTCGATGGCGAAAAGCGATATATTCTCGCTCCGCAGGAAATTTCTGTGGGGGATAGAATAACATCGTATAGCATAAAGGCGCTTGAAATCGATAAAGTTGCACCCGATATAAAAGTCGGCACAGCGATGCCATTGTATAAAATTCCCGTGGGGACGAGAATACACAATCTTGAATTGAAGCCAGGAAAAGGCGGACAGACCGTTCGTTCTGCGGGTGCGGTGGCGCAAATCATCGGAAGAGAGGAACGAACATCGACGCATACGATATTCGATAGGGATGGGAAGACAATCGTGAAGAAGATAAAAGTTCCGTTCGTTGCGGTGAAAATGCCCTCGGGCGAGGTTCGGAGATTTCAAGGGGATTGTTATGCCACAATTGGGCAGGTCGGCAATGTTGACCACGGGAATATCGTCTATGGCAAAGCGGGAACTGTGAGATGGCGCGGAAGAAGACCGCATGTCCGCGGCGTGGTGATGAACCCCATCGACCGTCCTAACGGTGGCGGCTGAGGCGGCAAGAAGACGGGATCCAAGATGACTCAAACACC
>JAGHAI010000033.1 GCA_021161555.1 bacterium | reverse complement strand
GATAAAATCAGCAATAAAATGTGCAATTTTATGCAAATAGCAAGAAGAATATTGTGCAGAAAAAACAGAAACCTCAAGGCTCTGTTATGCATCAAAGTTTATCAATTGCGTTCTCTGGTCATAGGAGAAGCCAGCGCTGGCGCAGCTGCGGTGATGCATCAGCACGATGAAATCATAAGTGGATAAATCGGGGAAGCGACCGGTAGAAGTGGAGAAATCGACTGTGCATCCCGCAGATGTTAGCGTGTCCCACAGCGCCTGATAGGTGAACCTATCGTGATGACCGCACATAGGCGCATCATCGACGAGAACATTTTGTCCGTAAACTACACATAAAAACACAAATAAAATCAACGCAAGAGCAAAATATTTCATTGCCTTTCACCTCCGCAAACAATATAATGCTTCAAAACAATTTATTTATGAAAACAAAAAACACAAAAAATATTTCCGCAACTTCAAAACGAAAACTTTATGAGATAATCTTCGAAGCGGACACACCCGCAGGGAAACTTTTCGATATAGTTCTCCTGTGGGCAATACTTTTAAGCGTCGCCGTCGTAATGCTCAATAGTGTATCTTCCGTTGAACATCAATATGGCAGAATTTTAAAAATTGCCGAATGGTTCTTTACAATACTGTTTACAATTGAATACATATTGCGAATAATCTGCGTTCCTCAAAAATTTCGATACATAAAAAGTTTCTTCGGCATCGTGGATTTTATCGCCGTTGTCCCCACATACATTGGCATCTTCGTCGGTGGGGCTCATATCCTCCTCGTCGTCAGAATTCTTCGACTGATAAGAATATTCCGCGTGTTCAAACTGGCACGGTATCTCAAAGAAGGCAGGATAATGCTTCAGGCACTCCGCGCCAGCAGACCAAAGATAATCGTATTTTTGGTAACAGTTCTCACCGTCGTCACTATAATAGGCGCGACTATGTATATCATAGAAGGAGATGAAAATGGATTTACCAGCATCCCTCGCAGCATATACTGGGCAATCGTCACGATGACCACTGTGGGATATGGCGATATTTCTCCAAAAACTCCGCTGGGACAGTTTCTGGCGACGATAATAATGATTCTGGGATACGCCATCATAGCAGTCCCGACAGGGATGATATCCTTCGATGTGATGAAGACATCGGGCAAGGATTTTTTAAAAATATGCCCGAACTGCGGTGCAACAGGACACGACACCGATGCAAAATACTGCAAATACTGCGGCACAAAATTTTAAATATTTAATATCTGCGCGCTACAATTTTTTATAGTTTCAAATAACAGTTAAAAAATATCATCTCTCGCTTCCCGATTTGACCGTGCCGAAAAGCACATTCACAGCAGGCGGTCTCTTCGTAGGAGCAGCAATTTCCCCAACTGATTTACGCAGATACCGAGCAAGTTCGCGCCTCACAATGGGTATGCAGGTCCTACCCTGACAGGGTCCCATTCCCACACGCAGAAATCTCTTCAATTCTTCAAAATCAGTATATCCAGCCTCTATTGCAGCGCGGATTTCTGCGAGAGTCAAATCTTCGCAACGACATACAATCGTTTCGTCGGCTTCGTCCTTCATAGTTTCCCCCATCGTAAAAATATTATCGTTAAATATTCTTCTTAATTATCCTGATTGACATTATTCTTTTTACTCTGCCTTTCCAAAAATTCCAGCGCCCTTTTAGATGCGTTTTGTTCTGCCTCCTTTTTGGTATGTCCAATTCCAACGCCGAGAAGTCTTTTATCCACATAAACGCCAACCTTAAACACAATCTTATGCTGTGGGCCTTTCGTTTCCAGCACCTCGTATCTTGGCTGATGCCCATACTTCTGCGTGAGTTCGAGCAGTTCGCCCTTATAATTGACAAAACTCGGGGACGACAAAAGCAGTTCTGCATTGGCTATTAAAGTATTCATAACGAAATTTTTCGCGGGCTTCATTCCACCATCGATATATATCGCCGCCAGAAGCGACTCATACACATCGCACAGAATTGAGTCGTTCACGCCGTCAGAATTGGACGATGTCTCCGTTTTAATATACTTTTCAGCGGAAAACATCTTCATAATTTTCGCCAGCGCTTCGGTGTTGACCAGAATTCTGCGCAGTTCGGTCAATTCCCCTTCTGTTGCCTCTGTTCGAGTTAAAAAGAGCCATTCCCCCACGATGAAATCGAGCAGTGCATCGCCGAGGAACTCGAGCCGCTGATATGACTGCAGATGATTTTCCGCCACAGAACTGTGCGTTAAAGCCCGTTCCAGAAGGGAAAGATTTTTAAATTTATATCCGAGAATTTTTTCTATTTCATTCATTCTTCGAAAACTCATCGCTGAATTTATCTCCTTCGCCAGCTGAATTCTTCTTAAAGTCGAATGGTGATTTTCCTATGTCGTCCTCTGAAAGTTCTATCATCAACTTTTTCGCACGCTGTTGAGCATCAAGCTTTGGATAATGACGGCTCTGCTGTTCAAACGAAATAATATCCATAGACAATAATTCGCCAGTTGTATTGTCGATTTGGGCAGTAATCAGCGGCGCAAACCCGCTAACGCCACTTACATTTATCCCATACCAGGTACAAAAGTTCCCGAGACTGTATGCAATCAATCGATTTTTATAAATTTCCACCGCGCGAGGAATGTGAGGACCGTGTCCGAACACTATGTCCGCTCCCGCGTCAACCATTTTATGTGCAAAAATTTTCAAATTGCCGCGATTTTCTCCGAGAAAATATTCATCCCCATCCTTCAAGTGAATATTTTTCGCTCCTTCCGCTCCCCCGTGAAAAGTGACGACAACCAGTCCATAAAATCTATCGAGAGCGCGAACGAGAGATGAAGCGAGGTCAACATCCAGAAGAGAGAAATTACCACGATTGATTGTGAAACCGATGACCGCAATCTTCCTTCCCCGAACATCGATAACGGCAATGTCTCCAAAGCGGCCTGTATGCGCAATTCCAAGGCTGTCGAGAATTTTTTCCGTATCCATTCTCCCCGAAATGCCAAAATCATTTGAATGATTATTAGCCGTATTCAGAACATCAAATCCAGCCCTGGCAAGGTGTTTTGCGAGATACGGCGGCATACGAAAAGCATAGACTTTTCCCGCTTCGGTGTTCTTGGTGCAGTCGGTTGATGTGGTTATCGGTCCTTCGAGATTTCCCATCGCCACATCAGCAGAAAGTAGATAACTTCTCGCATCCTCAAAAAAATCCACCTCGTCAGGAGCAGGACATCGCTGGTCGTTGTAATCAGAGCCGAGCATTATATCCCCCACGAGCGCAAAGCTGATTCCAGCGTCACCGCCCTGCGCGAGAAGAACGCACCACAGCAAAGATATGTAAGACAATATTTTTTTCATATTTAAGTTATTTACCCTAACAGACACAAAATTTTGAAATAAAATGCCTCAAATCTTTTGTTGACATTATCGTATATTTCGATAATTTACGAAAAATAGATTCGGGACAAAGAAAATTTTTTTAATGGGAGAAAAATATGCTGTGGTTCAAGAAAAAGAATCGCGGAGTTTCTCAGCAGACCCCACGGGAAGTTCCTGATGGTCTGTGGATAAAATGCGACAACTGCGGCGAAATTATATATAAAAAACAACTCGACAGAACCTTCTGGACCTGCCCTCAATGCGGCTATCATTTTCGCGTGACGAGCGATTACTACATAAGAATTCTTCTCGACGATGGAAAATTCGAGGAATACGACACAAACCTTTACCCCAAAGACCCACTTGGCTTCAAGGATAGGAAAAAATACAAAGACAGATTAGTTGCCGCCAGGAAGAAGACGGGGCTTTCAGAAGCGGTGCGCGTGGGCATAGGAGAAATTGACGGAATAGAAGTCAGCTTTGCGGTGATGGACTTTCGCTTCATCGGCGGCAGTATGGGTTCTGTTGTTGGTGAGCGCGTTGCCCGTGCAATTGAACGCGCTATCGAGAGAAAAATTCCGCTGGTTATAGTTTCTGCATCAGGGGGCGCAAGAATGCAGGAGGGAATTCTTTCCCTTATGCAAATGGCGAAGACGAGCGCACTCCTTGCCGTGCTTGACGATGAAAAACTTCCGTATATTTCAGTTCTGACAAATCCAACCACAGCAGGTGTAATGGCGAGCTATGCATCGTTGGGGGATGTGATTATAGCTGAGCCAAAGGCACTGCTCGGCTTCGCAGGTCCTCGCGTAATTCAACAGACAATCGGTCAGGAACTGCCCGAAGGATTTCAAAGTTCAGAATTTTTTCAGGAACACGGCTTCGTCGATGCTGTCGTGCCAAGACCGGAGCTCAAGAAAACGGTTTCAATGCTTTTAAGATATATGTATCCAAGCGACAAACAGACATAGCACAGCGCAGAGCAACCATTATTGAAGAAAATATGTTATGTGGATAGCGAGAAGACCCGAAGAGTTGATTATATTCTCTGGTTTCACGAAAACGACCAATCAGCTTCCAATCCTGTTATTGCATTATCGTCTTTTTCATTAGTTTGAAGACAGAATCCGCCTCATAAGAGAAGAGTTTGCCGTCGGAAATTGCTTCCTGAAGATAAGGCGCCAACTCGGTCAACACCATATTCACTCGCACCCTGCCCTTTTGAGTTGCGATGATAAAGCGGTCAAATACCTTTTTAGCCTTTTCCCTATCATAATTCTCGGGAAGCATTTTCAAAAACTTTTCCCGTGCGGGCGCAATCATCTGAGCGGTTTTCTTCTGAATACTATTTGCCGTTCTTCGTCGGGCAATCCGCAGAGCAAAATATCCACCCACCGTTCCAACTATCAGCACAATTAAAATACCGACGAGAATCCACACCCATATCTTTCCACTTTTGCTCATCTCAAATTCCCCGACATACTTGAAAGAAAATCCCGGCAGCATCAAACAATGAAAAGTTATTATCGCAAGTAAAATTTGTCATTCGCCTGATTTTTCGGCGTCGCTCTTTTTTTCCTCATCAACCGGTGTTTCATCTTCTTGAACGGAATCAGGCGCAGAACTTTCCGCAGCTTCTTCTTCCTGAGGTTTTTCTATTTCCTGTTCGGAAGTTTCTTCCGCTTCTTCTGGCTTTTCTTCCACCTGAGTTTCCTGAGAAATTTCCTCCCCGGCACCTTCAGCGGTCTTCTCCGATTCAGACTGCTTCAACATTTCCTCTTCCATTTCAGCTTCTTTTTCAAGCGCTTCCACCGTTTCTATAACTTCAGGTTCCGGGATTCTGCGCTTTCGCTTTTTCTTTTTCTTCTCTTTTGGCTCAGTTAATAGTTTTAGAAGCACCATTGGGGCGCCGTCGCCCTTTCTCGGCTCAATGCGATATATAGCAGTATATCCACCTGCGGGCCTTCTGGCAAAGTTCTCCTGCCCCATCTTTATAACTTCATGGGCAACTTTTCTGTCCTTTAGATAAGCAATAATTCTTCTCTTATCTGCGAGTGTTCCAGATATTGCATATCTTATCAACCTTTCCGCAGACCGCCGTGCTTCCCTGGCTTTTGGCATTGTAGTTTTTATCGCTCTGTGCGCAAACAGCGATGTGACCATATTCCGCAACATAGCCCGCCTGTGCGACGCCGGACGACCAAGCTTCTTGAATTTTTTCCCGTGACGCATATATTACCTCTACTTCTTTTCAAAAAATTACTGATTTGCTTCTTCTTCCTTTTCCTTCGCTTTTTTCTTCATAAGTTCTGCTTTTATCTCTTTTATCTCCTCTTGAGTTATATACTTGGAAGTATCCATACCGAAATGCAGATTGAGTTTGCCGAGAACTGTCTGCAGTTCCTGAAGGGATTTTCTACCAAAATTTCGGAATTTTAACATTTCCTGTTCAGTTCTCTCAACGAGTTCAGCAATCAGCTTTATCTTTGCGTTCCTCAGACAGTTGCTCGCTCTAACAGAAAGTTCGAGCTCTTCGACAGGCAGACGAAGTAAAGTTTTAATCCGCTGTGTCTCCTCATCGACGACCTCCTCCTCAATTTGCTCGAGTTCCGTTTCGGGATGAAGAAACATAGAGAAATGGTCAACGAGCAATCGGGAAGCCATAGCCAGCGTTTCCCTCGGGGTAATGCTGCCGTCGGTCGATATTTGAAGGATAAGCCTGTCGTAGTCCGTTTTCTGCCCAACACGAGCAGGCTCCACGGAGAATTCCACCTTCTTCACAGGTGTATAAATTGCATCTATTGCTATCGTCCCGATAGGCGCATCCGAACTGTGATGCTCCTCAGCGACGGAAAAGCCTCTGCCGATGTCCATATCCATATCTATTATCAACCTTCGTTTTTTTACAATTGTGCAGATGTGATGTTCGGGATTCAGGATTGTCATTCCCGCGGGCACTTCTATATCGCCAGCGACAACTTCGCCTTCCTTTTCCACATCGAGGCGAACAGGCTTTGGAAAATCAAGGTCAACCTTAAATCTCACACCCTTCAAATTCAATATTATTTCAGGAACATCCTCGTATATTCCAGGTATCGATGAAAACTCGTGAAGAACCCCGTCAATTCTGATGGCAGTGATAGCCGCACCCTGCATCGAGGAAAGAATAACACGCCTCAAAGCATTGCCAATGGTAATTCCGTATCCTTTTTCCATCGGCTCAATTATGAACCTGCCGAAAGTAGGATTATCCTTGGTTTCCGGGTCTTCCCATAAAGGCTCCGGCATTTGCATTGCCTTCCATTTCATAATTCCAATTCTCCTTTTTTCTTCACGAATTTCTCCAAATCACACCTTATCTGGAATAGAACTCAACTACGAGGTGTTCGTTCACCGTCGTCGGAATTTCTTCCCGCGACGGAATTGAAAGCAACCTTCCTTCCAGATGCGCCTTATCAAGCTGCAGCCAGGGCAATTCACGAACTCTGCCGCGCTTCTTCAACATCTCGTGTATCACTTCCAGTTGCTTGCTCTTCTCCCTGACCCGAACGACATCGCCTGGTTTAAGCAGATATCCAGGGACATTGACCCTTTTATCGTTCACGAGGAAATGCCCGTGTCGCACCAGCTGTCTTGCCGCTCTTCTCGATGGGGCAAACCCAAGTCGATAGACAATATTATCAAGTCTGCGTTCCAAAAGCTGCAAAAAGTTCTCGCCCGTCTGTCCTTTCATTCGCAGTGCTTTCTGAAAATAATTTTTAAATTGCTTTTCCATCAACCCATATATAGTGCGCATTTTCTGTTTTTCACGAAGTCGGATACCGTAGTCCTTCGCCTTTCTTCTGCGAATTGGCTGCCCAAATTTGCCTCTCTGCCCTGGCAGTGTTGGACGATTATTGAACGCACACTTGTCGGTAAAACACCTCTCGCCTTTTAGGTAAAGTTTCTCGTCTTCTCGCCTGCATAGACGACATACTGGTCCAATATATCTACCCATATCTATTACACCTCTCTCTTATTACTCCACTTTTTACATTATTAAAACTATATAATGCCTATTATTCCACCGCTAAATACAGATAATATCTTGAAAATAATATATTCTACACTCTTCTCTTCTTTTTCCCCTTACATCCTCCAAAAGGCGTCGGGGTGATGTCCTTAACGCGAACGACCTGTAATCCTGCAGTTGGCAGAGAACGAACTGCTGCTTCTCTTCCTGGACCGGGTCCTTTTATCCACACCTCGACCTTTCGCATTCCCGCAGTGTAAGCATCTTTTGCCACAGCTCGCGCAGCAATCTGAGCGGCATAAGGCGTAGATTTCTTCGTCCCCTTAAAACCAATCTTACCACCAGAGGACCAGGTTATCACATTTCCTGCTTCATCAGTTATCGTGATAATCGTGTTGTTAAAAGTCGAATGAATGTGAGCAATGCCAAATTCGGATGCAACCTTTTTCGTCTTCCTCTGAACTCTTCTCTTCGTCAATTTCCTTAACCTCCATTTTTTCTAAATATTATACCACGCAGTACAATATAACAAGCATGCGTGATTCTCGTCACAGGATTTTTAAACAATTTTCAACTGCACATTTCACAGCACAGGTTATTTTTTCTTTCCGCCGATTCTCGGTCTTGGACCTTTTCTTGTTCTTGCGTTATCCCTTGTCCGCTGACCGCGAACAGGCAAACCCGCACGATGTCTTAATCCTCGATAACACTTAATATCAATAAGCCTCTTAATATTATTGGACACTTCCGCTCGAAGTGCACCTTCTACTTTAAAATTCTCATCGATGAACTGACGCAATTTAGCAACCTCCTCGTCGGTCAGTTCGTGAACGCGTTTAGCCGGGTCAATTCCCGTGTGCGCAAGAATGAATCTGGAGCGCGTCCAGCCAATGCCATATATATATGTCAATCCGACATCGATGCGTTTGTTCTTCGGCAGGTCAACTCCCGCTAATCTCGCCATTTTATATCCTCCGATTTATTTACAAACTAATCATTATCCCTGTCGCTGCTTGTGTCGCGGATTTTTGCAAATCACCATTACGACACCGTGCCGCTTGATGATACGGCACTTATTACAAATCTTTTTCACTGATGCTTTAACCTTCATATTATCCTCCAGAAATATTTTTCAACTTCAATCTTATATCCCCATTTTTAATAAGATATAATCCAAACTATTTATATCTATAAATAATCCTTCCTCTTGTCAAGTCATAAGGCGTTAATTCCACTGTCACCCGGTCGCCAGGCAGTATTCGAATGTAATTTCTCCTCATTCTTCCCGAAATATAGGCAAGAATGATGTGTCCATTATCCAGTTTTACCTTAAAGGTCGTATTCGGCAACGCCTCTTCCACAACGCCTTCGACCTGAATTGTGTCCTTTTTCTTAGCCATTTAACCCCATCTTTTGATAACAACTTTATTTACAAAATTTCCGGCGGGACATAAGGCTCTCTGCCGTCGGGCAATAGAGTTAATATGTCCTGCCTATCACCAATAATCGCGATTGAATGTTCAAAATGAGCCGACAAGCCGCCGTCAGCGGTTTTCACCGTCCATCCATCTGCTGCTGTTATGGTTCTGTAATCCATTTCACACACCATTGGTTCAATCGCAATTGTCATTCCTGTCTGCAGTGGTGCGTCGTTCCTGTAATCGACGAAATTAGGCACCTGTGGGTCTTCGTGAAGCTGGATTCCAACGCCGTGTCCCACGAGGTCTCTGACGACGGAATATCCATTCCCCTCGACAAAATTCTGCACGGCTGCAGAAATATCGGAAACCTTTCCGCCATCCTTAGCAGCGGAAATACCTCTGTGAAGCGCCTGGTATGTTATCCACGCAAGCCGCTTTGCATTGGGGGATGTATCTGGCATAACATAGGTTGCAGCGGCATCGCCGACAAACCCGTTATACCTGACACCGACATCGACGCTCACGAGGTCAGACGAAGTAATCCGTCTGTTTCCAGGTATCCCGTGCACGATTTCGTCATTGACCGAAATGCAAACATAAGCAGGATATGCCGGCATATTTCTACCAGGCCGGTATCCAAGAAATGCCGACTTCGCATCATACTTTTCAAAGACCGATTTAGCAACATCCTGCAATTCAGCAGTTGTAATTCCTGGCTTCACATATTCCGCCATCGACGCTATTATTTCGGCAACTATTCTTCCCGCCCTTCGTATGCCTTCAATTTGCTCACGACTCTTCTTGATTATCATCTATTTGAAAACCTCATCATATCTATTTTTTCAATCTCAATTTATGAGCCCAATTTTCCGAAACTCATCGAGCATCCTATTCCTGCCAACCTCTGGTGGACCATTTGTGTCAATCTCCAAATAAAGAATATCATCCTTTTCCTTATAATATTCTATAATCGGCGCAGTTTGAGAATGATACACCTTCAATCGATTTCTAATCGTATCGGGTTTATCATCTTCCCGCTGAATCAATTTTTCTCCATCGTCATCACAAATCTCATCCACCTTCGGCGGCATATTTATAAGATGGTATATCCTCCCACACTTCGGACAAACACGGCGATTGCTCAAACGCTCGACTATTTCATCGTCAGTTGAAAATAATTCAATTACCACATTCACTTTCGTTCCCATATTATCTAATATCTCATCCAGCATCTTTGCCTGCGCCAGCGTTCTCGGAAAACCATCAAATATGACGCCATTTTGATAATCACGATGAGAAAGAACATTTTCAATAATTCCAAACATCACTTCATCAGGGACAAGTTCACCCGCATTTATACATCTTTCTGCGGTCCTTCCGAGTTCAGTCCCTTTCTCAACCTCATTCCTCAACATATCACCAGTAGCAAGAATTGGAATTTTCAAGACATCGCTGGCAACACGAGAATATGTCCCTTTGCCCGAACCAGGTGGACCGAGAAATAATATATACATAACACGCTCCCAAAAAATTTTCAATAAAATCAATCACCGCTCCGCCAATAATACACACAAACTAACTCATTAACCTGCATCTCACCCCAGAAAAAGACATCACTACCTTCTTCCACGAATTCTCCCCTTCTTCATAAATCCATCGTAGTGGCGCATCAACAGATGTGTTTCCATCTGCTGCAATGTATCCATCACCACGCCTACGACGATGAGAAGGCTTGTGCCGCCAAACCAGAACGAAAAGTTCGTCGTTCTTATCAGAAGCATAGGCAAAATCGCGATTAGCGCAATGCCAATTGCCCCTGGCAGAGTTATCCTTGTAATTACCTTGTCTATATATTCGCTTGTCTGCGGTCCAGGACGACGCCCAGGAATAAATCCGCCATATTTTTTCAGATTATCGGCAATATCCACAGGATTTAATATCACCGCCGTATAGAAGTAGCAGAAAAAGATAATCAGCAATCCGTAAATCAGATTGTAAAAGAACCCTGAATAATTGAACAAGTCGCCGAGAAATGTCGCCAGCGCACCTTCGGGAAGCATATTTATCAACATCTGGGGCAGGAACATCACGGATTGAGCGAAGATGATAGCGATAACACCCGATGCGGCAATTTTAATAGGCAAATGCGTCGCCTGACCACCATACACTTTTCTTCCGACCACTCTGCGAGCGTATTGAACCGGTATGTATCTCGAACCCTGCGTCAGCAATATCGCAGCAACAGTGAAAAGGAATATAAAAAACAGTATAATCAGAAGTTCGATAACACTTCGCCCTCCTTCTTTAACGAGGACAAATTCCTGAATTCCTGCGGCTGGCAGCCTGGCGATAATTCCGACAAGAATCAAGATGGACATCCCATTTCCGATGCCTTTTTCAGTGATGAGTTCCCCGAGCCACATTATAATCGCCGCGCCTGTCGTCATACTGAGAACACCGAGGAATAGAAACCATCCCGAAGGAATGCCAACCACAGGCAGTCCTCTTAAATATAGAACCCATCCAGTGCTTTGAATAAGTGCTATCAAAATTGTTCCATATCTCGTATATTGATTTATCTTTCTCCTTCCTTCTTCGCCCATCTTCTGCAACTGCTGGAAGTAAGGGATAACCGCGCCAAGAAGTTGAAGGATAATTGAAGCAGTGATGTATGGCATAATTCCCGTTGCGAAAATGGTCGCTCTTCGCAGCGCTCCACCGACGAACAGGTCATACAACTGCAAAGGTCCAGCCATCCCACGCTGGAAATAATCTGAAAGTGCTTTGAGATCGATACCCGGAAGCGGAATATGTCCACCGAGACGATACAAAACAATGAACAGCATCGTATAAAGTATCTTCCGCCTCAAATCGGGGATTTTCCACACATTCGATAAGCTTTCCAGAAGCTTTCTCATACTAACTCCTCGAATTTTCCACCTGCTGATTCGATTTTTTCCACGGCGCTCTTCGATGCCCTGTGAAGTTTCACCTGAAGCGCGACTCTTATTTCTCCGTCAGCCAGAAGTTTTATCGGTCCTGGTCTTCTAACTATGTTTCTCTGGCGCAAAACTTCGGGCGTAATCTCACTGTTTTCCTCAAAGCGCGCAAGGTCGCGAATGTTTACAATCTGAAACCTCTTCCTGAATGGATAATTGGAGAAACCCTTCTTTGGCATTCTTCGGGCAAGAGGCATCTGTCCGCCTTCAAACCAGGGCTTTCTCTTGCTGCCGCTCCTCGAAAGCGCACCTTTGTGTCCTCTGCCGCTCGTCTTGCCATATCCCGAACCGTTTCCGCGCCCGACACGCTTCCTCTCTTTAACCGCTCCTTTCGGCGAACGAAGATTTCCTATCCTGAACATTTAATCCTCCTCAAATTCCTCATACTCAACGAGATGTCTGACCTTCCTGACCATCCCCATAATTTGCGGGGTGGCATTGTGAACTACTGTTCTATGCAGCCGTCCCAGACCAAGCGAGTGCAAGGTATCCTTCTGACTCCGGCGATAATCTATCGCACTCCTGACCTGTGTTATTTTTACCTTCTTCATCTCAATAACCTCTTTACAATATTAAAATTACCAGCCATAAATTTCAAAATCGGGTTGTTGAAATCGGAAATATCGCAATCATCTTTTCAATTTCTCCAACGGGATTCTCCGCCTTTTTGCCACCATCTTCATATCTTCGAGGTCGTCGAGAGCCTTTATAGTGGCATAAGCGATGTTAATCGGCGGTCTCGAACCCAGCACCTTTGTTATAGCATCCTGAACACCAACAGCTTCAAGAATTGCGCGAACAGCGCTTCCGGCAATCACTCCCGTTCCAGGAGCAGCAGGCTTGATTAAAACCCTCGTCGAGCGAAATTCAGCCATAACTGGATGCGGAATTGTTCGTCCGCCATCGGAAAGAGGATAGGTCTTCATATTCCTTCGCGCGATTTCGTTCCCTTTCTGAATAGCATTGGACACTTCTCTTGCCTTGCCCAATCCCACACCAACTCTGCCTGCCCTGTCGCCAACGGCAACTATTGCAGTAAATCCAAGATTTTTTCCGCCTTTTACCACCTTCGCGACACGGTTAATGTAAATCACTCGTTCCTCAAAACCTTCGGAAAAATCCTCGTTCTGATTTCTTCTGCCTCTCGCCAATCTATATCCTCCTTGAAATTCTTTCCATTTTTTTATTTCGATAAACTATCATCACCTCTTAAACTTCAGCCATCTCAACAACACCAGAACCGATAAAAGCAAGATATTTTCACCATCGAGCAATTGAAAAAAAAAATCAAAACTTCAATCCTCCTTCTCTTGCACCATCGGCAAGTGCCTTCACCCTGCCGTGATATTTATATCCGTGCCTGTCGAAAACCACTTTTTCCACACCGAGTTTTTTCGCGCGCTCGGCAATCAATTTTCCGACAAGCGCCGCCGCTTCTGTTTTCTTTTTCCCTTTAACATCATCCCTGATTTCTGCACACAATGTCGATGCGGTAGTAAGCGTCTTCCCCTTCGTATCGTCGATAATCTGTGCATAAATATGTCTTAAACTTCTATACACACACAATCGCGGAATTTCTTCCGTGCCGAAAATCTTTCCGCGAACACGAAAGATTCTCCTCTTTCTTCTGCGCTTCTTCTGCAGTATTTGTGTCCTTCTCATTATAATCCTCCAGAACATCGCTATACGCCAGTTTTACCTGCTTTGAGCGAAACTCTCTCTTCGATGTATCTTATTCCCTTGCTCTTATACACATCGGGTGGTTTGAACGAGCGAATTTTTGCGGCAACCTGTCCAACCTGCTGTTTATCTGCGCCTTTGACTGTGATAATAGCCGTGAGATATTGATTCGGAGTTCCTTCGGCATAAACCTTCGTGCCGACGGGCTCGGCAACCACTTCCACTCCTTCGGGTGGAACAAAGTAAATCTGATGTGAATATCCCAGCGAAAGAATAATTGCCCGCCCGCGCTGTTCGGCTCGATAACCAACGCCAATCACTTCGAGCTTTCGCTCAAAACCCTCCGATACACCAGTAATCATATTTGCCAGAAGATTTCGATAAAGCCCGTGCAACGACCTCGCCCTGCGAACTTCCGACTTGCGATTTACACGCAATTCATCACCATCGCGGACAACTTCGATAATCGGGTCAACCCACTGCACAAGCTCACCCTTTGGACCCTTTATTCGAACAGTGTTATCGGAATCCACCGAAATATCAACACCATTCGGAATTTTTATCGGTTTCCTGCCAACTCTCGACATATCTTACCTTCCTGTATTATTCTCAAACAATATACACAAACTCCACACAACCCGCATATTAGCCCCACATCTAAAAACAATCGAAAATCCTCCGATGCTACCATACATAACAGAGCACTTCTCCGCCGACATGAAGCAGCTTTGCCTGCCTATCGGTCAAAATCCCACGCGGGGTGGATAAAATCACAGTTCCAAATCCACCCCGAACGGAAGGCATCGCAGAGAGTTTTGTGTAAATCCTCCGCCCTGGCTTTGAAATTCTGACCATTCCTTTAATCGCAGGCTTTTTATCGTTATACTTCAAATATATTTTCAAAATTTTCTTCGTTTTATCGAGTGCAATAACGCGATAACCTCGTATGTATCCTTCCTCCGTCAAAATTCTTGCGATTTGCTGCTTTATCCTGCTGTATGGCATCTTCAATGTTGGATGCAGCCTCATCTGTGCATTGCGGATTCTCGCAAGCATATCTGCCACAGGGTCAATTATAACTCCCATCTTTTATCCTCCATCTATTTATTCGGCGGACCTGCAGATATTCTATCTGTGGTTTCCATCCGACAATTTAACATTAAAAATTTTCCAGCTCCTCCAGAGCTTTGCCAATAATTTCAAAAGCACGGGGCAATTCGGCAAAATCTTACCAGCTCGCCTTCTTAATTCCCACTATTTCGCCGCTGTTCGCAAGTTCGCGCAGACAAATTCTGCAGAGATCGAAATCGCGATAATATCCCCGCGGTCTTCCACAGCGCTGACAGCGATTGTGCTGCCGAACTTTGAACTTCGGCTTGCGCTTCGATTTTTCTATCATCGACTTCTTCGCCATAAATTCTCCTCAAATTTTTTGCAATTTTATTTCTTCTCCTTAAACGGGAAACCCAGCGCCTTCAACAATTCGTATCCTTCCTCGTCGGTCTCACCAGTAGTGACAAATGTTATATTCATTCCCCTTATGGCATCGACCTTATCGTATTCGATTTCGGGGAAAATTATCTGTTCCTCTATCCCGAAGTTATAATTTCCGTGTCCATCAAATCCGTCGGGGTCAGCGCCGCGAAAATCCCTGATACGCGGCATAGCAATGTTCACCAGCCTATCGAAGAAGTCCCACATTCTCGCTCCGCGCAGTGTAACCTTCGCTCCAATCGGCATTCCTTCGCGCAACTTGAAATTTGCAATCGACTTTCTGGCTCTGCATACGCGGGGTTTTTGCGCCGTAATCGTCGCAAGGTCATTCATCACAGCATCGAGCAACTTAACATTTCTCGCCGCTTCTCCAATACCAACATTTACGACTATCTTTTCCAGACGCGGAACCTGAAAGACATTTTTCGCACCGAGCGTTTCCTTCAATTTTGGAAGAACTTCTTCGTTGAAGATTTTCTTATAACGCGGAATATATGTCTCTTTGTCCATTTTTCCCTCCTGCTTCGGGGCTGGCGTCTATGTGCGTCAACCAGCAGTGGTTTAATTACTATCATAAATCTATTTCACATTTCAAATCTATCGGCTCTCCATCATCTCCTTGCAAACCATACAAACACGCACTTTAGTCCCATCTTCCAGAAAATGATGACCAATTCTCGTCTTCGCTCCACAGTTCGGACAGACGAGCATAACATCCGATATATGTATGGGTGCTTCTCTCTCCTGAATCCCACCCTGCTGGTCCTGTTGAGTTGGTCGCGTGTGCCCCTTCACAAATCGAACTCCTTCGACAACAAGGCGCTGCGTTCTTGGATATACCTTCAATACCTTTCCTCGCTTACCTCTGTCATTTCCAGCAATAACTTCGATAATATCGCCCTTTCTGATGTCAAGCGGCTTAACCTTTATCTTTTTCTTCCCTTTCATATCGTCGCTCCTGAATAGAAAATTTCCATCATTGTCATCACTGTCAGACGAAAAATCGCTCCTAAAGGACTTCAGGTGCGAGTGAAATAATCTTTGTGAACTCGTGTTCACGAAGTTCTCTCGCCACAGGACCGAACACTCGTGTGCCTCGCGGTTCTCCTTCCTTGTTGATGAGAACCGCAGCGTTATCGTCGAAACGGATGTATGTCCCATCCTTTCGGCGAATTGCCTTCTTCGTCCTCACGATTACCGCTTCGGCGATTTCGCCCTTTTTGACGGATGAATTCGGCATCGCTTCCTTAACAGTAATGACTATAATATCTCCCACAGTGGCATAGTTTTTTCTGGTGCCGTGCAGCATTCCGATGCACATAACTTTTTTGGCGCCAGAATTGTCCGCCACATTCAATATGCTATTGCGCTGAATCATCTCGTTTCCTTTCTTCCGAACCAACGGCTCTGCGCACGATTTCCAACAAAGCCCAGCGCTTCGTTCGGGAAATTGGTCTATGTTCGATAATGCGAACGGTATCTCCTTCGCGTGCAGAATTTTCGGGGTCGTGCGCCTTTAACCTCGTCCGACGATGAACAACTTTGCCATAAAGCGGATGTGGAGCAAGATTGCTGACCTCTACAACAATGCTTTTGTCCATCTTATCGGATACGACAATTCCCTGAAATATCTTTTTCCTGCCCATTTTCCTCCTATCAAAACAAAATTTTATAATAAACTCACATAAATTTAACAGAAAATATCGTAAGTGCAATAT
>JAGHAI010000088.1 GCA_021161555.1 bacterium | reverse complement strand
TAGTGTTTCATAATAAAACCGCGCATCTATTATTTTTTGGGATGATGAAATATAAAATTCGTCCTATCGTCGGCGAAAAAACTGTGAATTTTTCGTAAAATTGCATTCTGCGCCTTCGTCAATTCCTTATTCCGCCGCTTCATCACCACACTTGCCGTTTCCAGCGCTTTGTCGAGGTCGTAATGAGTAAAACCATCCTGAAAACTGCCCCATATAAAGGACGGCGTATATTTCGGCATAGTTCCACCACCGTAAAAATTGACCCCAACACCAACAGTGCTTCCCGACGATATGAGCGTCCCGATGCCGAATTTCGTGTGGTCGCCAACGAAAATACCCACCTTACTATATCCCGTGAGATATGGACCTTCTGGCATAGCGACTTTGATTGGACTGTAATTGTTCTTGAGGTCGCTATTGGTGGTCAGAGCGCCAAAATTCACCCATTCCCCGATGTAGGAATGCCCTATAAAGCCATCGTGATATTTGTTGGAATATCCGTTGAATATCGTTGCTTCCACTTCTCCACCCAATCTACATTGAGGTCCAGTGGTAGTCCCTTCACGGATACGTGCATAAGGCATAACGATTGTTCCTTCGCCAAGCGCAACAGGACCAATTATCACCGCGCCAGAATGAATATGTGAATTTTTGCCAATTATTATCGGTCCTTCACGGGCATCGAGAACAGCGTAAGCGTCAATTTTCACGCTCTGACCGACATATATATCATCGGGATTGTACAGAACCGCTCGTGGTTCGGATGTAAATTTAATAACATTTCTGCGGAAAAATGTGTTAAAATCACCTTCGATAAAATCGGGATTGTTCACCATCAATTCCCATATCAAATTCAAATTCACAGCGGTGATTTCCACCGCATCGAAGGATTCAAAAAGTTTTCGATATAATTTAGCATCAAAAGTCCTGCCGAAAAATTTTCGCCACCTATCATCACCCGCAGGGAAAAACAGCGCTATTGGAATATTTTCAGAGACAAATACAGTGGGCGTTCTGGCGCTCTTGATGTATTTCATAGACCTGATGTCGAAATATGTCCTGCCGCACATAAGAATGGTCGGTATCGATGGACTGAGCTGGTCTGCATCGACGATAATCCCCTGTTCCTGCATAAGGTCGAACATCTCATCCCTGCAAATGGCGGCGTCAACTGAATCGGGGAAATATCTCTTCGCTCGCTCACGGAAAGTGTAAAATCCGACGCGAAGGTCAAACACGGGGCGAGTAAGCGTCAATGGATAGAAATTATTCCACAAAATATCTTCCCACATTATTAAATTCACTCTCATAAAAAACCCCCGATTTATTTACCAGAACCGCAAAACTTTATTATAACCCAAACGGGATAGTATAAATCAAGCCTTTGGCAATTGTTCGCGAATCATCTTGAGCGCGCAGTATTCTCCACACATTGTGCATACATCTTCATCCGACGGCGGGAGCGCATTTCTTATATTTCCAGCGCGTTCGGGGTCAATGGAAAGTTCAATTTGAGTTTTCCAGTCGAGATTAAATCGAGCGACAGACATTCTCCTATCCCAATCCGATGCACCTGGAATTCCCTTCGCCACATCCGCAGAGTGCGCAGCAATTCTCGTGACAATCACCCCTTCACGCACAGCATCCACATCGGGCAGGGAAAGATGTTCCGTCCTTGTGACATAACACAGGAAATCCGCTCCAAAATACGCAGCCCAAGCTCCCCCAATGGCAGATGTGATGTGGTCATACCCCGGCGCAATGTCAGTTACAACCGGACCGAGAACATAAAATGGAGCATCATCACAAAGCGCTTTCTGCAATTTTATATTCGTCTCAATCTGATGCAGCGGTATATGTCCTGGTCCTTCCACCATCGCCTGCACACCAGCATCTCTGCTTCTCTTCACCAATTCTCCAAGCACAATCAACTCCTCAATTTGCGGGGTATCAGTCGCGTCAGCGATGGCTCCAGGTCTCATTCCATCTCCAAGCGAAAGGGTTAACTCGTATTTCCGCGCTATGTCAAGCAGTCTATCAAAATGTTCGTAGAGCGGGTTTTCCCGCTGATTGTAATTTATCCACTGGAACAAAAACGCCCCTCCCCTGCTGACAACATTCATAACTCTTTTGCCGCGGAGAATCATTTCAACGGTTCGAGCCGTTAGCCCCGCGTGAACGGTCACAAAATCCACGCCCTGCTTCGCCTGAGATTCAATCGTAGCGAAAATATCATCAGCAGTCATCTTAACAATGGGCTTTCCCGATGTTCTGAGAGCAACCGTAGTTTCATATATCGGAACAGTTCCAACGGGAATCGGGCTGTTTTCAATAATCGCCTTCCTTATCTCGACGAGATTGCCGCCAGTAGATAAATCCATAACAGCATCTGCCTTCGCATCCACAGCGGCACGCAATTTGGCAAGTTCATTTTCAATATCCGCTTTGTCCTGTGAAGTTCCAATATTCGCGTTGACTTTAACCGAAAGCCCGCCACCAATTCCCACAGAGCGAATTTTTCGGGGACGAACTTTGTTCTTCGTTATTACAATTTTTCCTCTGGCAATGCCCGACATAACATCTTCGACGGGAATTTTTTCGTATTCCGATACCTCCTTAAATTCGGGCAAAATATCACCTGCGCGGGCATGCTCAATAAATGTGGACATATATTCCTCCTGAAAAAGCGAAAATATAAATAGCATTCATATTTTAATAAAGCAAGTTTTTTATGACGCCTCAGATTTCATACAAATTACAATATTGGTGCAGAAACTCTATCGCAAAATGCGGCGAGAAAATGAAGAAAAATTGTTAATCAGAGCATATGAGACATCGCTGTTGCTATTAACAGATATATGAACAATCCAATCACATCGTTAAAAGTCGTTATAAATGGACCAGTGGCGAAAGCGGGGTCAACGCCAATTTTTGAAAGAACAACAGGCAAGGTGCTTCCCACCGATGCGGAAATAGTCATAGCAGCGAAAATAGACACAGCGGCAATTGCGCCAACTCTCGCTTCTCCCCAAAAAACACCGATTGCAAACAAAAGCACACCCATTATCAATCCAAGCATAATACCCGACAAAATTTCTTTTACAACAGCTTTTCTGTGGTGCGAGTGTCCCCATCTTGAAAGCGTAATTCTTCGAATCATCACCGCAGCAGACTGCATACCGACATTTCCGCCAAGTGCCATTATCAGCGGGATGAAACTTGCAAGAAGAATGGTCTGCCGCAATGTTGAAGAAAAATGTTTTAACACAAAACCCGAAATTAGTTCCCCGCCGAATGCAACGAGCAACCAGGGAATTCTCCGCCTGACATCGTGAACTGCCTCGCCCTCCTCAACTTCGATACCGACCATCTTATACAGGTCTTCGCTTGCCTCTTCGTCAACGACATCGAGAACATCGTCAATTGTAATTCTGCCCAGCAACTTTCCATTTTCATCGACAACGGGAGCGCTGACGACATCCTTTCGCCTGAACATATCAGCCACCTGCTCCTTATCAGCATTTACGGGAACGACAATCTCCACCCTGTCCGCAATATCGCTCAGTCGGGAAATTGGCGAACTCACCAGAAGACGCTGAATTGGAACCGTGCCAAGCAACTTCCCATCTTCATCCGTGATGAAAATTTGAAAAATTTCCTCAATATCATCGCCAAATCGCACAAGGTCAGCAATAGCTTGCGCAACGGTGTAGGAACCAGGCAACTGCTCAACCTCATGCGCCATAAGTGACCCAGCAGATTCCTCGGGATGTGAGGAAAGTTCCCTGAGCTTTTCCTCGTCCTCATCGGGAAGCAATTTTAATACTTCATCTACCTCTTCCTCTTCGAGTTCATCAAGTATATCAGCACCATCGTCGGATGGCAGTTCCTCAATGAACTTTACAATCTTTTCTGGTGGAAGAACTTTTAGGATTTTCGTGCGAAATTCAGGATAGATGGACATCAAGATGTCCGCGCTGTCCTCGAGTGGCAGCACATCGAGGACAGAGACAGCAAGTTCTACATCGTCAAGCTGGTCGAGCATTTCTGCAATGTCATCGGGAGAATATTGCGACAGGAAATTTTTTAATTCAAGAAAATTTTTCTCCTGTGCAAGTTCTCGAAGCCTTTCAATTATTTCTCCCTGCTCGACCATATCATAGATTTATACTTTTACGCCTGCCGTCTGAAGAACAGGCATAATGAATGCTTCTTCTGGCAGAGCGCCTTCAAATGAATTACTATCGTTTATGACAACTTTTGGAACAGCCATTACCCCATATTTGTTGGAAAGATGAGGAAATTCAGATGCCTCAATCATATGGCCGACGATATGTTCAGACTGAAAAGCCAGTTTGTGAGCCATCAGAACAGCCTGCGGACAATAGGGACAGGTCGGCGTTACGAAAACTTTTATGTCTATTGGAGTGTCAATTTTTTCAAGCGCCTTTTTGGTGGAATCCGAAAGTCCCGATTCCCCTGTGGAAATCATCAAAATATCCTCCAGCAGCGAAGCAAATTCGTAGCCCGAAGGAATTCCAAAAAAGCGAATGCCATAATCTACGACTTCGTCTTTTTCATTCAAGCCGGCGACGATAATCGCAGGTATCTTGTCGATGGCATACATATCGGACATCTCCTTGTCCAGGACAAGGTTATATTTTTCGAGCGACAATTTATCCGAAAGTTCGGCAAGTTCCGTCACCAGTTCTTCCGTCGGAATACAATATTGACATTCCGCAAGTTGCTGCGTGAAGAATATCAATCTCACAGGCTTTTTCATCCCCTGTAATCGCCCCCGTATCGCCGCCTTATCGTCATCTGATAGAATAGCCATAAGCCACCTCCTCAATCAATTATTATCTCCTTCATTAAGATGATTTCGAACCTGTTCCCTTCTCCGTGTCCACATCCGCAGAATTTTTTGAAACTTCATCGTCTTTTTTCAATATTCCCAATTTCGCCTCAATTTCCTCTTCAATTTTTTCAAAAATTTCTTCGTTTTCCTCGAGGAATTTTTTTGCATTTTCTCTTCCCTGCCCCATTCTCTCGCCCTTATATGTGTACCATACACCGCTTTTTTCAATTATACCGAGTTTTGTAGCCATATCGACCACTTCCCCGGTCCTTGAAATTCCCTTCCCGTATATAATTTCAAACTCGGCAGTTCTGAAAGGCGGAGCGAGTTTGTTTTTAACAACTTTTGCAAAAGTATGCGCACCGACAGTATCGGTTCCGATTTTTATTGCCTGCCCCCGTCTGATTTCGATGCGAACAGTTGAATAGAATTTCAGCGCCACGCCGCCAGTCGTCGTTTCGGGATTGCCATACATTACGCCAATTCGCATCCTCGTCTGATTGATGAACACCAACGCGGTGGAAGAGCGCCCTACAGCAGAAGTAAGTTTTCTTAATGCCTGCGACATCAACCTTGCCTGCATACCGACCTTCTGTTCGCCCATTTCGCCTTCTATTTCAGCCTTTGGAACGAGCGCCGCAACGGAATCCACAACGATGATATCCATAGCGCCGCTTCTCACAAGAGTCTCGGCAATTTCCAGCGCCTGCTCGCCGTAATCGGGCTGTGAAACCCACAAATTATCGACATCGACGCCGAGAACACGAGCATAGTTAGGGTCGAGGGCGTGTTCCGCATCGATGAATGCCGCTGTTCCGCCCTGTTTCTGTGCCTCCGCTATTATGTGAAGTGCAAGTGTCGTCTTGCCAGATGCCTCCGGTCCATAAATCTCGGTGATGCGTCCCTTTGGAATTCCCCCCGTGCCGAGAGCATAATCGAGCGATATGCTGCCAGTTGGAATGATGGGAACCTGCTGTATAGCCTTATCTCCAAGGCGAATCAAATATCCCTTCCCAAACTGCTTCTCGATGGCTTCTACCGCCATCTCTATGGAATCGACATTTTCTCTCGGCTTCTTGCCCCTTGCCATATATACCCTCCTAATTATTTCATCCTCTCAATTCAATCAATTTCTAAACGGAAATTTTTCTATTACAGAATAAATCGGTCCCGATGGCGTCAATGTGCTTTTGAACAAGATAACTTCTTTCACCATAAAATCCAATTGTTTTATTGTTAATTTTTTAATTTCCGCAAGCAACTTATCAGTATGCGATGGTGACTTCACCCTGCCAATTGTTATGTGTGGTGAAAATTTTTTATCGTCAGCGGGAAGTTTTACAGCATCACATACCCTTTCAATATAACCGTGCAGTTCGACAATTTTTTCCACTTCACCGCTCAAACCGAGCCAGATTACTCGTGGATTTCTCCGTCCAAAAGTTCCTATCTCACTCAACGACAGTGAGACAACAGAAATCCTTTCCTGAATGTTCATATCAAACATTCTATCCACAATTTCATCCACTTTTCGTCTGGATATTTCACCCAGAAAACGCACCGTGAGATGCATATTTTCCCGCGCAACCCACTTCACCTTTGCCGGAACTTTTTTCAGCCGTGAAACAATGTCCCTTTCGATGTATCGCCGAATATCTTCGGGAAGTTCTATTGCAAAAAACGAGCGTATTTTCTCATCATCCCGCATTACACCCATTCACCTCCATCCTGAAATGGATATTTTTTCAAATCTCCGAATTTTAAATTAACCCACAAAATATTCAGGGCAGCCGTTGCAGAACGGGTTCTCACGGCTTCCCGCCCGCCAACAAAATTATAACGCCTGACCAGCGTATCATCTTTATCCGAAAAGGCAATGTAAACGAGTCCCACAGGCTTTTCCTTCGTTCCACCTGTTGGTCCGGCAATTCCCGTTATCCCGATGGAACAATCAGCATTGAATTTCTCTCGCACACCAAAAGCCATTTGCCTCGCAACCTGCGGACTGACGGCGCCATATTTTTCTATATCCTTATCCCAGACGCCAAGAATTTTTACCTTCGCGCTGTTCGAATAGGAAACCACTCCACCGAGAAAATAATCGGAACTTCCGGATATATCTACAATTCTGGATGCGAGCATTCCGCCAGTGCAGGACTCGGCAACGGCGACTTTCTTCCCGCGCTCCCGCAATAAGTCCCCCACAACACTTTCGATTGTGATTTCTTCATCATCCTCAAAATAGACATAATCCTGTATAGTCCCTCTGATGTCAACTGCGGCGGTTTCGAGCGAAGTTTTTTCACGGGCAGATAGAAAAATGTCCACCCCGCGAAGAGAAGGATAGTATGCAACTCCCACATCATCAGGAATAGTTTTTTCGGAAATCCATTCTTCCAAAAGGGATTCTGGAACTCCAATTGTTTTAAAAATCTTTATATTTGGCGGAATGAGCTGCAACTCATTTTTCAAAATCATTTCAGCCTGGCGAAATACAGCTTTCATTTCCCCTGGTGGACCGGGAAGAAGAAAAATAAACTTTCCACTCTCAGTTCGCAGAAAAATACCAGGAGCAGTTCCTTCGCTATTTTCCATCGGCACTGCACCTTCCGGAAGATAAGCTTGAAGAAGATTATTTTCCGGCATTTCCAATCCACGCTTCTGGAAAAACTCCCTTATATCCTGCGCAATCCTGGCATTATATACCATTTCCCTGCCCAGAAACCTGGTTAGTCCTTTTCTCGTAGCATCGTCAGGGGTTGGACCAAGTCCGCCAGTGGAAAAAACTATCCCAGTTCTGTGAACTGCATCGCCAAATGCCGCGCAAACCCATTCTTCCTTATCGGGTATCGTGGAATGATGGACGACATCGATGCCCATAAGAAACAATTTGCGGGAAAGCCAGGCAAAATTAGTATCGACAATGCGGCCTCGCAAAATCTCATCGCCGATGGATATTATCGAAGCAGTGTGCATTTTTACCTTTCAACATTACCTATAGGATATATCTTAATCCTTCTTCTTTTCACTCCAGCCACATACAGCGCAATATTTTATTGATTTTTTCTTCGTCTTTTTAACGAAAAGCGATGGTGCCCCGCATTTGGGACATTTTTCCCGAACAGGCTCATCGAAAGTCCTGAAATCACAATTATCTTCACTGCACGCATAGAAAACTTTTCCATATCTTTTGGAAACCATTTCAGTCAATTTACCATTACAATTCTTTCTTGGACAGGGAATATCGAGAACATAAGGTCTGGCATATTTGCACTTCGGATAGTTGGAACAGGCGATAAACCTCCCGCCCCAGCGATTGTATTTTATCTCGAGCCGAGCACCACATTTTGGACATTTTTCGTCGAGTAATATCTTTTCGCGCTTCGGCTTGTTTTCATTCCTGTCAAGCGGCTCTGTGTATCTGCACTTTGGAAAGTTTGAACAGGCGATAAATTTACCATACCTTCCCCATCGCACAACAAGTGGAGCACCACATTCCGGACATTTTCTGTCTATTTCTTCAACTGTGGATTTTTTGTATTCCCCGCTGTTCTTTTCAGCGGAAAGAAGTTTTTGGGAAAAAGGTTCGTAAAATTCTTCCAGCAATTTCCGCCAGCTTTTCTTTCCCTGCTCGATTTCGTCCAGCTCGCTCTCCATTCTTGCAGTGAATTTTTCCTCAAAAATGGTCGGAAACATTTTCTGCAAAAGTTCGTTCACTTTTTTCCCGAGTTCAGTCACATAAAGCGCCTTCTTCTGCGAACTGACATACTTTCTCGTAATTAGCGTCGATATTATCTGCGCATAAGTGCTTGGCCTTCCGATACCTTGAGATTCAAGCTCTTTCACAAGTGTGCCTTCGCTGTATCGCGGCGGCGGTTTCGTGAAATGCTGATTTATATCGACCGCCTCCAATTTCACCTCGTCCCCTTCCTCAATTTTCGGAAGTTTTCTCTTCTCTTCCTCCTCCGATTGAGCAACACGAACCTGCCATACCCGCAAAAATCCGTCAAACAGCACTTTCGTCTCCGAAGTTTCGGAAAGATACTCTCCGCCTACGATTTTGACCGAAATTCTTTCGAGTTCAGCCGGTGCCATCTGTGAAGCCATAAATCGTCGCCAGATAAGTTCGTATAACTTGAACTGGTCCTTTGTTAAAAAAGATTTCACCTGTTCAGGGGTTCGAGAGGGAAATGTCGGACGAATTGCTTCGTGCGCATCCTGAGCCGACTTTTTGGTTCCGTGCCTGATTTTTCCCACATAATTTTCGCCGAATTGCGCTTTTATAAATTTCCTGGCGGCATTTCTCGCTATATCTGCCACACGGACAGAATCAGTTCTCATATATGTAATCAATCCCGAAGGACCCTCATCCCCCAATTCGACACCCTCGTATAACTGTTGAGCAATCTGCATTGTCTTTTTTGCGGAAAATCCAAGTTTGCGGGATGCTTCAAGCTGCATAGAACTGGTTATAAACGGCGGCGGCGGATTGCGGCGCTGCCTCTTTCTCTCTATCTTCAAAATCCTGAACGGCGCCGATTTCTTCACATCCACTAAATGCTTCTTTGCAGTTTTCTCGTCCGGAATTTCGAGTTTCTCGCCACAAAATTGAACCACTCTCGCAGGAAACTCATTACCATCAATGGAGAACACCTGGTCAATCGTCCAGAATTCCTTTGGAACAAAATTTTCCAGTTCCTCTTCTCTTTTTGCCAGTATCTTTAAGGCAACAGACTGAACTCTTCCTGCTGAAAGACCTTTATGCAAAATTTTCCACAGAATAGGACTGACTTTGTATCCGACGAGCCTGTCGAGAATCCGCCTCGCCTGCTGAGCATACACCTTGTTTAAATCTATCTTTGTAGGATTTTCTATCCCGCTAACCACGGCGTTCTTCGTGATTTCATTGAACAAAACTCTGTGTGCGTTATCGAGAATATTTAAGAGTCTTGCAATATGGTATGCAATGGCTTCGCCTTCTCGGTCGGGGTCTGAGGCAAGATAAACATCTTCGGCACCTTCGACGGCTTTCTTTATCAAATTCAGCACTTTCTTCTTTCCGGGGATTATCTGGTAGCGCGGCTTAAAACCATCCTTTATATCCACGGCAAGCTGCTTTTCCGGCAGGTCAACTATATGCCCCATAGAAGCGACAATCTTATAATCCTTGCCGAGATATTTACCAAGAGTGCGGCTCTTGGTGGGCGACTCGACTATGACTACTTTCTTACCCATACTGCTCCAATTTTATGTTGAAGTTAAAAGTATATTCACATCAAAACTGCGCAAGAAATTTTACGACATTCTTTTTCTGCATAAACTGAAACACCTAAACGAAAAACTTTAAAACAAATTTCACATCCTTCTCCTTGACATAATCATTCAGTCTTTTATTTTTTATTGATATTTTATTCATACAAGGAGGAAGTATGCGTCGGATTTTCTATTTATCGATGTTCATTCTATTTCTATCAAGTGGTATTTTCATTTCCTGCGCACCTCAGCAGGCGCAGACTACTGTGCAATCTGAAACAAAGCAACCTGAGCCACAAATAGATAGCGCACAGGTTAAGATGTATCTGTCATTTGGGTGGGAAAATTATAAGAATAAACAATATAGCCGCGCAATTGAACAGTTTAAGAAGGTGCTCGAACTCGACCCCCAGAACGAAAAAGCCCATAAATTGCTTGCAGATTGCTATCTTCACCATCCTGACCCAACATACATAGATTCGGCATTTGCTCTCTATCAGAATGCGATAAAGAAATTTCCCGATAATGCATATTTCTATACGGGTTTGGGCTATATATATCAGAGGCAGTGGGCAAGTCTTACGAAGGATGCCCTTGATGAGCCCGATTCTTCAAAGTCGGCGGTCCTGAAGCAAAAGGCAACTGATATGGAAGACAGAGCACTTGAGAATTTTTTAAAGGCGGTAGAACTAAACGAAAAAGATGTCGTCAGCTACAATTCAATTGGAAAGATAATGCTTCATCGAGGAAAACTCGATACAGCTATGGACTGGTTCGAAAAAGCTACTGCCATAGATTCCAACAATACGACAGCGTGGGAATATCTCGCAAAGTTATACGAGGCGAGAAATATAAATGACAAAGCCGCCGTCGCATACGGACATCTTCACAGATTAAATCCCAAAAACCCCGATTATCTATTGAAAAATGGTCAATATCTTGCAAAGACGGGCAAATTCGATGAAGCCACGAAAATTCTCGAAAAATATATAACCTCAAATCCAGATGATTATCGAGGTTATCAATATATGGGTCTTGCTCTTGCCGCCGATGGAAAGCACAGGGAAGCCCTCGAACAATTCAAAAAGGCAGAAAAAATCAATCCTAACAGCGTGAAACTGATGTGCGATATCGCGGTCAACTATAAGGATATGAAAAAATACTCCAGCGCGGAAAAATATGTCAGCAAGGCAAAATCCATAGATTCAAACTACGGATACATTTACATCGTCGAGGGGGAAATCATTCAGGATAAGGCAATGGATAAAGTTCCCGCATCTGGCGAATTGAATATGGATGTAAAATGCCAGTTTTTGAAGGCAACAAAGATATACAAAAAAGCACTGCGTGACGAGAATTGGTCGGCGCTCGCCAGAAGCAAACTCGAATATCTTAAACCATATATTCCGACAAAAGAAGAAATTGCGGCATACAAATTCATCGAGGGAAAATCCTGCGGAGAATAATTTATCCTATGAAAATATTTCTTAAAAAAAATCTGCGGATGGCAATTTTATATTTTTTCATCTTCATTATGTCTTTTATGCTGGCTGGCTGTTTTGCGAGCAAAGAAGAAAAGATGCGTCACCGGGCGCTGCCATTTTACAACGAAGCGCTCGACAACTTTCTGAACGGGCAGTTATCATCCGCGAGAGACAAGGTGCTGCTCGCAATCGATAAATATCCTGCATTTGTTGAAGCGCATATCCTATATCAGCGGATAAGAGCGAAAAGCGGAGAGACAAAAAAACTGCTAAAAGAATACAGAAACCTTATGAAAGAAAATCCAAACGAACCGATATACATATATCTTTATGCCCGTCTGATTGATGACCTCGATGAACAGGAGAGATTATACCAGAAAATCATCGACATAGCCCCAGATTGCTCGTGGGGATATTTTGGCTTTGGCTGGGTTTATTATAAGGAGCAGCGTTTCAATGATGCCATTGACCACTTTGAACAGGCTATAAAACTTGACCCATACAATCCACTTTTTCACTTAAATCTTGGAGCGACATATTTTTTGACGAAACAAAATTACGATGCGGAACAGGAATTGAAAAAGGCGACAGAACTTTCTCCCAAAATGGTCACTGGATGGCTCGACCTTGCGGCGATATACTATCAGCGGGCGCAGTTCGATAAAGCTGTCCAATGTTTAAGAAAGTATTTGAACATATATCCAGCAGCGCCAGAAAGAAAAAAAGTGAAAAAACTGCTCCTGCAGCTCAATGGCGGAAGGACATAATTTTTTATATTGCTGAAGCGCTCGGATGTCTTTCTGCAAAGGTTGTTTTTGATATTACTATGACCTATAGTTCTTTTCGATGGCTAAAACATTTTCCCGAAAAATTCTTGACAAAAAATTTTTTGAAAATACTTTTTTTGAATGTGGGCGATTAGCTCAGCTGGCTAGAGCGCTACCTTGACATGGTAGAGGCCAGTGGTTCAAGTCCACTATCGCCCACCATAGATAAAGATATTTCAATCGCTGATTCTGCAAAATTTTCTTTCAATTAAATCATTTTTCTATATTTTAAAATTCAATTCATTATCTCAACAAATGACAATACAGAAGAACATAAGGAATTTTTCCATAATTGCTCACATTGACCACGGTAAGTCCACGCTTGCGGATAGACTGCTCGAGCTCACGGGCGCTGTGCCACAGGATAAAATGGTGGAACAGATACTCGACGATATGGAGCTCGAAAGGGAGCGCGGCATCACAATAAAAGCTCACGCTGTGAAGATGGATTATAAAAATCCCGCCGATGGAAAGACATACGAATTGAACCTGATAGACACACCAGGGCATGTAGATTTTTCGTATGAAGTATCGCGTTCGCTTGCGGCGTGCGAGGGGGCAATTCTCGTCGTGGATGCATCACAGGGCGTTGAAGCACAGACGGTATCGAACATTTATCTTGCGCTTGAAAACGACCTCGAAATAATTCCTGTGATAAACAAAATAGACCTTCCAACAGCTCGTCCCGATGATGTTGCGGAACAAATAGTCGAAATTCTCGGCGGGGATATCGACGATATAATAAAAATTTCCGCTCGTTCAGGGGAAAATGTCGAAAAGGTGCTGTCGGCGATAATAGAAAAAATTCCGCCGCCAAAAGGCAGTGCCGATGCGCCTCTGCGTGCGTTGATTTTCGATTCTTTTTACGACAAATACCGCGGCGTCGTCCTTTATGTCCGCATCGTCGATGGGACACTGAAAGTCGGCGACAAAATTCTTCTCTTCGCATCTAATATGGAGTTTGAAGTCGATGAACTCGGCTATCTCAAACTGGAACTTGAAAGGTGCAGTGAACTGACCGCCGGCGAAGTGGGATACATAATGGCTAATATAAAGGATATTAGAAAAGCACGGGTGGGCGATACAGTTACTCTTTCGAAATCACCTGCAAAAGAGCCTCTGCCGGGCTATCACGAGGCAAAACCGATGGTTTTTTCGGGATTTTACCCGTCCAATCCCGATGAATTTGAAGATTTGCGCAGCGCGCTTCAAAAATTGCAGTTGAACGATGCTTCACTTCACTTCGAGCCTGAATCGTCCGCCGCACTTGGCTTTGGATTTCGGTGTGGTTTTCTGGGAATGCTGCATATGGAAATCACGCAGGAACGATTATTTCGCGAATTTGGGCTGAATCTTATTGCAACAGTTCCAAATGTGAAATATGCGGTATATCTTTCGGACGGTGAAGTTTTGTGGATTGAGCGTCCATCTGACCTGCCCGAACCCACCAAAATCGACCACATTGAAGAACCGATTGTATCGGCGGAAATCATCACACCGCACGAATTCATCGGCGGGATAATGGAACTTGTCAAGAACCGCCGCGGCGAATACATTGCGACGGAATATGTTGACCCCAACCGCGTGATGCTGAAATTACACATCCCTCTGGCTGAAATAATATTCGACTTTTTCGACAAATTGAAGACAATTTCCCGCGGCTACGCTTCCCTCGACTACGAATTTCTCGAATATCGTCCCGCAGACCTGATAAAACTCGATGTTCTCGTAAACGGCGATATGGTCGATGCGCTGTCGATGATAGTTCACAGCGAGGAGACATATTTCTGGGGGCAGAAAATCGTCAGCAAGTTGAAGGAACTCATTCCGCGGCAGTTATTCGAAGTGATAATTCAGGCATCCATCGGGAAACGGGTTATATCGCGCGCTCGCATTGCGCCGCTGCGAAAGGATGTCACTGCAAAATGCTACGGCGGAGACATAACAAGAAAGCGGAAACTGCTCGAAAAACAAAAGGCGGGTAAAAAAAGAATGAAGATGGTGGGCAGCGTTGAAATCCCGCAGGAAGCATTTTTCGCCGTGCTGAAAATTGAGAGATAACGAATAGTTTGATATTGTTGCAAAGGCAAATCTGCATATAAAGATGAGCGAAACGAAAAAAATTCTCGCCATAGACCCCGGGACAAAAATACTTGGCTGGTGCGCCATTTCAGGAAACAGACGCCAGCAAAGTTTTATAGACGGCGGCATACTTAAAGTTTCCGCTTCAAGAACGGAAATCGGGTTGAAAAAAATATTCGATGGAATAATGGAATTGATAGAAAAATTTTCCCCGGACTTCATTGCGATTGAAAGCCCATTTTACGGCAAAAATGCAAAGACATTGATAAGACTGGGGGAAGCACGAGGGGCAATATTGCTCGCTGCTGCGACATCGCAAATCCCTATTTTCCAAATTACGCCCGCAGAAGCAAAACTCGCACTGACGGGAAATGGAAATGCCCAAAAGGAACAGGTTGCATATATGGTTCGGACGATTCTCGATGTGAGGGAAAATCTTCCCATCGACGCGACAGATGCAGCAGCGGTGGGAATTGCATTTTTTCATAAACTGGAACTAACCGGTTAATTTGATGGCTACCGCACGATACTTTTTAAAAAATTTTCTGCGGCGTGATGTGGGTCAATCTGTTCAGATGTCGAAAATCATATTGGATAATATTTCCGCAACTATTGTCATTCCCTCGCCATCGGAGTTCCACAATTTGGACATTTCGTCTGATAGCAGGGGACACCTCGCTGATGCGCAATTTTTGTTCCGCATTTTGGACAAACACAATATCCACTCGGTCCGAGACCCCGACCGCCGCCCATACCACGACCACCGCCTCTGCCAGGTCCTCTGCCCATTCCCATTCCTCTGCCATATCCTGCACCGCTTGAAAAACCAGAATACTCACTCTCCTGCGGAATTTTTACATTTTCACGGCTGATTGGAATATCGTTCGCAGAAGCCTGTTGAGATAAATTTTGCAACTCGTTTTCGTCAACCATCGAAATGGCGCCTTCAGGACATACCTTTGCACAAATTGTGCATCCGACACAGGACGAAATATCAACCACTGCCTTTTCACCATCTATCTTGATGCATTGAACCGGGCAGGCAGATGCGCAATCTCCACAACCAGTGCATTTCGATATATCAATCTTCGTCTTTAACATTTTTGCCTCCAATTTTTAATATTAGCATATGCTCATTATTAGATACAACAACGGACAAAAATGTCAAGTTGTTTTTCTTATATGTGAAAATATTCTTGAAGAAATCTTTTTAACTTCTATCGTCTAAAAAGGCAAGAATCCTTGCAGCGTATTTTTTTGAAATATTTTTTGCATTTTTCTCTATTAAGGCGCATTTTTTCTTCATATTTTCAAGCCTATCTTTGTCCTCTATAATTTTCAAAATCGCCGCTGCCATTTCGTTTTCGTCATCTATCATAATCGCTGCGCCATTTCCATCTGCAATTTCGAAAAGTTCTTTGTTATTTGCAAAATATTTTCCGTGAACAACTGGCGTGTGTGCGAAAATCGCTTCCATAGGATTGTGTCCGCCATAATCGGCAAAAGTGCCACCGATTATCGCGATATCTGCAATGCTGTAATATTTTTTTAATTCACCAAAGACATCCATAATCAATATTTTTTCAGGATTTTCGAGCGATTTTCCTTCGCTGACATACGAAAATTTTAAACTAACTTTATTGAGCTTCTCTGTAATCTTTGGAATTCTTTCGAGGTGCCGCGGCGCCATAATAAAAAGCGCTTCGGGATATTTTTTAAAAATTTCCGCCATTGTTTTAATAACTATTTCTTCTTCGGCGGGGCGAACACTGCCAGCGACAATTATCGGATATCCTTCGGGCTTTTTAAAAAGAACCTCCTCGTACTGCGGCGGTGTCATCTTCAAATCGCCGAAAACTTCAATCTTTTCCGCAGGAAAACCAGCTGATATAAACCGCTCCCTATCGCCAGGCGATTTTGCAAAAATTTTGTCTATGTTCTGCCACATCGCAAGAAAATATTTTTTTAAACTTTTTGCCCTGTGCGCAGTTCGTTTAGACATCACAGCGCTCGCCACAATAACTTTTGCGCCCATTTTCTTCGCCTGCGAAACCATACCGAGCCACAAATCCCCTTCCAGAACCACAAGAATTTTTGCCCTGCATCTTTTCATCGCCAAATCGACACAAAGCGGACGGTCGAGCGGTTGCAGAAATATCTCGCAATCCTTCGGCGCATTTTTCAAAAGCCTCTCATATCCCGACAGCGTGGTAGCCGTCAGTATTACAGGGATTTTCCTCATACTTAAGATTGCACTTGCAAGCGAAACCGCCGATGCCGTTTCACCAAGAGAACTCGAATGTATCCAGATACCTCCAATATTCCTGCACTTCCATAGTCCAAGCCGATGAGAAATTTTTTCTCCGCGAACGAGCGATAGAAAAAGCATTGGCAGAAAACCAACGATAAGAATTATCCACCACATTATGTTGTAGAAAAATTTTATCATCAGTGAGTAAGAGCATATATAATGATATTCGTTCCCATTTTCAGCGCTTCTTCTCTCTTTTCAGGCGGGTCATTGTGGACTTCGGGGTCATCCCATCCATCGGCAATATCAGATTCATAATCATAGAAAAGAACGAGTCTTCCGTTGATAAAAATTCCAAATCCCTGCGGTGGTTTTCCATCGTGCTCGTGAATTTTGGGTAAACCCGATGGAAAATCATAGAAACAATGATATACAGGATGGTCGAACGGGAGCTCGAGCAGTTCTTTATCGGGGAAAATTTTTTTCACCTCCCTGCGAAACGATTTGTCAAGCCCATAGTCGTCATTTACGAAGAGGAAACCGCCAGCCTCGAGATACTGGCGCAATCTCTGTGCTTCCTGTTCCGTAAACTGAACAGAACCGTGTCCGGTCATAAATATGAATGGATATGAGAACAAATCTTCATCGAGCGGCTCGACATATTTGCCCGTCGCAAAGATATTTACTCCGCAATTCTCCCTCACATAGGCGGCGATATTAGGCAATTCCGTCGGTCCATTATACCAATCGCTGCCGCCGCCGAATTTCAGCCTGACAAGTTCAACCGCATCAGGGGACTGAACCACGCCACAACTAACAACACCAACCAATAGAAAAATTTCGATTATTAAATTTTTTCCTATTGTAAGCCGCTCCATCGCTATTTTCTCCCGAATATTTTTAAAATCCTTCTCAATATTCCCCTATTTTTTCTCTTACTACGAAGTTTTTCCAGACGCTCATTTTCCAGTTTTTCTATTTTTTCAATAAGTATTGAAATCGCTTCCCTCTTCGACAGCGCTCTTCTCAAATCAATTACCTGCCTAAACCCGAGAATCCACGCGTAAAATGGCTCGAGAAAAAGCATCAACTGACTTGCCACCCAGTTAAGCGGTCTAACAGACTCGAGAAACATCATCACAGGAACAGCCATTCGACGCGATACTATTTCCTTTGCCACCTTATCCAGTGCCTCCATTTGAAGTGGCGTTAAATATTCTGCATCCTCTTCCTCCCAATCTATGTGGAAAAAATCCCTATCGTGCGGCATTGCAAATTCCTGAATTGAATTCTAATATTTTTAAATAATAGATTATTTTCGTAAATATAAATCCGTATAGTAGATAGTTCAACATTCCATAATTGACAATTATCACGATTATTTACTATTCTATTTTTTCCATCGCCACTTCGTTCCGTCGGGGGTATCTTTTATTTCTATTCCCATTTCAGAAAGTTTTTCCCTTATCTCATCAGCGGTTTTAAAATCCTTTCTCTTCCGAGCCTTTTCGCGTTCTTTTATCAGGTTCTTCATTTCTTCGGTAATTTCCCTTTCTTCCTCTTTATACACTCCAATAACCGAATTGATTTTCTCAAATACCTCCACTGCATATTCTGCATCAGGTTTTGTCAATCCATCAACAGAAGCAATTCTGTTAATATTTCTAATCATATCGAAAACAGAGCCGAGAGCGGCGGAAATATTCAAATCATCATCCATAGAGCTTTCAAATTCCGCCAGACCCTTTTTTAATACATCCGTTACTTTATTATCCGTTCCTGGTCCGCCATTTTTAAGATGTTCATTCAGCATATTTCTATATTCGGTTAATCTGTCCACCGCCGCATTTGATGCATATAATCCATCAAATGTAAAGTTCAATTTCTGTCTATAATGAGTTGACAGCAATAGATATCTAATCGCCATAGGATTATATCCTTTTTCAATCAGGTCGCGAAGAGTGTAGAAATTGCCGTATGATTTGGACATCTTTTTGCCTTCTACTATCAGATGTGCGCAGTGCATCCAGTATTTAACAAACTGTTTTCCAGTCGCCGCTTCTGACTGTGCAATTTCATTTTCGTGGTGTGGGAAAATATTATCCTCGCCGCCTGTGTGTATGTCGAAACTCTCTCCCAGATATTTCATCGACATAGCCGAACATTCTATATGCCATCCAGGTCTTCCTTTTCCCAGAGAAGTTTTCCAGAATACATCTCCATCTTCTGGATTCCAGGCTTTCCACAGTGCGAAATCCGCCCACTGTTCCTTTTCATATTCATCGTGGCTTATCCTCGCACCTCTTATTAAATGTTCGGGCTTTTTCCCCGAAAGCTTGCCATATTCAGGGAACTTCGCTATTGAATAATAGATTGAACCGTCATCGCCGCGATATGCAATTCCCTTTTCCAGCAGTTTCTCTATTAGACTCACCATCTCCTCAATGTGTTTCGTCGCTTCGGGATAATATTGTGCTCTCTCAATTCCAAGAGTATCTATGTCTTCAAAAAAGGCTTTTTTATATTTTTGTGTATATTTGTCAAGTGGTATTCCAAGTTCTCTGGAACGCCTTATTGTCTTATCATCCACATCGGTCAAATTCATCACCTGAACTACATCATAATCCTTAAATTTCAAATATCTGTGCAATAAATCTTCCCATACATATGCTCTAAAATTGCCGATGTGCGCATAGTCATACACGGTGGGACCACAGGTATACATCCCTACTTTTGAAGAATCTATTGGCTCGAATAATTCAATTTTCCTGCTCATTGTGTTATAAATGCGCAACATTGAACCTCCCCGTTAGTGCTATTTCAGTTCAGGAATTTTTTCTATTAAAATACTTTTAATATCTTTCCACACTTTTTCGGGACTTTTTTCACCATCAATCCTAAAAAATCTATTTCTGCAATTTTCTATAATCCAATAGTATCCTTTTCTCACTTCATTCATAAAGTTTTCCGTCTCCGATTCCAATCTATCAAATACTTTGCCCTGTTTTTTCATCCTCAAATACGCAGTTTCCGGCGAAATATCGATGAAGAAAGTCAAATCAGGTTCCAGTCCATCTGTGGCAAATAATGTCATATTTCTGACACTCTCCACCCCTAATCCTCTTCCTGCACCCTGATATGCGACCGACGAATCCGAATATCTATCAGATATAACCCAAACACCAGATTTTAATGCCGGGATAATCACTTCATCTGTATGCTGTGCCCTCGAAGCCAAATATAACAACAATTCCGTTCTGCCTGTAATTTCAATATTATCCCTGTTTAATAATATTTCTCTTATCTTTTCTGCAACTCTAGTTCCCCCTGGCTCGCGGGTCATAATAAATTTAATATTTTTTCCCCTTAAATAATCAGAAAGATATCGTGCCTGCGTAGTTTTTCCGCAGCCATCTATCCCTTCAAAAGTTATAAATATCCCATTTCCTCTATTATTTTTTTCTATATCAATCAATTATTTCCCTTCCACTATTTTATTAGCACATTTAGAAAGCTTTTTCCATCTTTCGTACTCTCAATATTTAAGTATTCGCAAACGGTTGCACCAAGGTCTGCAAAAGTATCCCTATCGCCAATATTAATATCTCTAATATTCTGTCCATAAATCAATAATGGAACTCTTTCTCGCGTATGGTCTGTTCCTTTATGCGTGGGGTCATTACCGTGGTCTGCCGTGATAAATAATAAGTCATCACTCTTCATAGTTTTAATAATTTCGGGTAATCTATTGTCAAATTCCTTCAATGCATTCGCAAAACCTACCACATTCCGACGATGACCATAGAGCATATCAAAATCGACAAGATTAACCATAATAATGCCATTAGTTTCAACTTCTATTCCGGAAATTAGCACATCAATTCCTTCACTATTAGAGCTTGTCAAATACTTTTCAGTAATTCCACTGCCTGCATACAAATCGTATATTTTCCCTATTGCAACCACGGACATTCCCGCCTCCTTTGCCATATCAAGCATCGTTCTGTCAAAAGGCGGAAGAGAAAAATCGTGTCTATTAGCAGTTCGCGTAAAATTTCCGGGGCTTCCAATAAATGGCCGTGCTATTACCCTCGCTACGCCATTATCTCCGGACAATATTTCACGCGCAATTCTGCACCATTCATACAACTTATCAAGAGGAACTATATTCTCGTGCGCCGCTATCTGAAATACGCTGTCGGCAGATGTATAGACTATTGGATATCCAGTTTTCAGATGTTCATCGCCCAATCTATTTATTATTTCAGTTCCAGATGCAGGCTTATTCCATAATACCTTTCTCCCGATTCTCCTTTCAAATTCCGATATTATCTCTTCGGGAAAGCCATCAGGATATGTCGGAAAAGGCTTTTTTACAATTAAGCCTGCCAATTCCCAATGTCCTGATGTAGAATCCTTTCCCGCCGACTTTTCAATCATATTGCCGTATGCACCAATGGGATTTTTATTGGGAGACATACCTTCAATGGGAAAAATATTCGTCAAACCGAGTTTCCACAGGTTTTTCAGGAATATACCCCCCATTTTTTCAGCGATATGCTGCAATGTCGCCGCGCCCAAATCGCCGTATTTTTCAGCATCCGGCGCATTTCCAATACCGACACCATCCAGCACAATGACTATTGCCCGCATACTCTCCCCCGAATTGTTTATCATTCATTTGGCTTATTATTAAGGTCTTTCGAATCGCCATTATCACCATTATATTCAATATTGTTTTCCCTGTAATCATCTTCGCCAGTATCAATCTTATTCTTATCACCCTCCAAATCATCTTTTTTACTCACATCATCAATGTTTATCTTTCCCGAAAGCACAAGATACCTTTGAAAAGCCTTATTCGCCTTTTCCTCTTCGCCAAGCGATTTAAGACAATTCCCAATATATAAATGAACTTCAGGAATAGATGGATTTTTCTTGTATGCTGCGTTCAATATTTCATAGGCATTTTCAATATCGCCCGAATGAAAGTAGGCAATTCCAAGATTCACGAGAGTAATTACATTGGTATCATCTGACAGAAAAGGCTCGAGAAGCTTTATCGTATCCTCGTAGCGCTTCATTCTATTAAAAATATAAGCAAGATTATTTGCCGCTTTTATGTCATCAGGATTTTGCTCAACGGCAATTCTGAACTCATCAGCTGCTCTATCGAAATATCCCATCTTCAAAAATACAAGCCCTCGCCTGGTATTTATACCCTTTGCCGCTATTTCACTATTAGTCATAAGATTTAGAACTTTTTCAGCCGCCTTTATCTTATTATCAGCGAATAACTTATCAAACAACATAACTAATTTCTCTTCAATAGAACTTTGTTCCAATAATATTTCCTCATAATTCTTCGCATTATTCAATCCATCAAGTATCTCAAAAGCTTGCTGGATTATTTCATCGTCAGAAATTATATTTTCATCAACAATCTTTCTTCGGGTTTTTAATACAGCTGCTATTAAAATAACCAGCCCAATCGATACTAAAATTATTCCAATAATTAAAGTCATATCATTCCCCTCATTTCGACTAATTAAATACGAAAACTGTGTCAACCCAATCTATTGCTGAACCTATTACACCGATATATCCAATACCGGTGGGTTGTGCGATAGTCTGGTCATCTATACCTGCACCATCATTATGTTCATAATATTTTGCATAATTATAATAATTCGCATCGCCGATTCTTATAACCAGCTCATACTCGCCTTCTTCCCAAAAAATGCACCAGCTTATACCGAATGTATCTGGCAGCTCAGACGGAGACAAGAACATATCCACCCAATTACCGGAATATGGAATTATACCCCCAAGGTATCCCAGTTCACCGCACCATATTTCATAGCAACTTGCATTACAATCAATCGACACGGCAAACGCCCAATCGGGATGTTCACTGAAATATGCAGTATCAGAATTTATCCATACGACAGGTTCATCGGGAACAGTGAAACTTTCCTCAAAATTTCCTATCCGGGTTATACCTTTTAAGGTATATGTTTTTCCATAGGACACCCTGTATAAACTATCCACCGGCGAATAATAATAATTATATGGCCAATCATCGCTGTAATATTCAGAAAACTCTACTGTATCCCCGTCCTCAGAAATCAATATTAGAATTGCATCGTGCAGGTAATTGGCAGTATCGCTATAGTATTCATCCTGTTCATTTCCATCATACGGCTCAACATAATTGATGTACACTTTAATCTGTTCTTCAGGATTGAATACCGCCCAGACAGCTGGCATATCACCACTCAATTCATCCTGAGTTTCTGGCATATCACAGGAACCAATCAATAATAATAGAAAACTAATCCCTGCAATGCTGCATTTCAGGATATTTTTTCCAATTTCTTTCATCTAATCTATCCATCTTTTAATTAAATCACTATATTGCTCTATTAGATTGTCAGCCGCTTCTTCTGTCTTACCTTCTGCAAGAATGTGAAATACTGACCTCTCCGCATCGGGCAGTATCAATATCCAGGCGTCGGATGTTATGACTCTCACCCCATCTATTATATCCCTCGGAAATTTCTGCGTATATTCCATCAGTGAACGCATAACCTTGCCCTTGGCACGCCAGGGACATTGAACCTCTATCTCCTTTCTCACAAATTCTGGCATATCTTCTGCCAGTTCAGAAAGCACAACATTCGATTTTGCAAGCATCTCAAGAACTTTTACCGAAGAATACATAGCGTCGCAGGCAAAACCGAAATCAGTGAATATGAAACCACCTCTCGTTCCGCCGACGAATGCCACATCAGGTCGTCTCGCTGCCTCCATCATTGCAAGATGTTCATCCTTTGTGCGAATAACATCGACACCAACCTCTCTCGCCAGAAAATTCACTCCCATCGTGGCGGATATCGGCACCGCAATTGCCCTCGGCTTGTGATGTAATAAATACAATTTGGTAACAATGTAAAGCAATTCGTTGTCGAGATAAATATTTCCCTTCTCATCGCATATAGCAAGCCTTTCACCGACGGGGTCGATGGCAAAACCAATCTGGGCATCCAAACTTTTCACAATTTTAGCCAGCCGCTGGAAAGCAGCTTCTCGCTCCTCACGAGTTTTGGTGAGATGGTTCGGGTCAACAAACGCATTCAACGCTATGACATCTGCACCAATGCGCTCGTGAATATCGGTCATAATTCGCGCAGAAGCACCATATTCGTAATCCACGACAATGCGAAATGGACGCTCCTTTATAACCTGAACATCTATGTGCTCCAGCATTTTCGACTTATATGCACTTATCACTCCCCCAGGACGGGACAGTCTTCCCAGCTTCTCATAATTCGCACGCGGAATCCCTTCCCTCACAATCATCTGTTCAATTTTTCTACACTTTGCAGTTGGCAGGTCGGAGCCATCTCCGGACAGGAAAATCAAATCCTGCCGCCTCTCATCGTAGGGCGATTTCCTTATGTGAACACCCGCTGTCCGCGGATTGCGAGACAGATATTGCCTCAACAACGGTATCGGCACCATTTCAATATCTTCAACATCCATTCCCGCGGACATCGCTCCACAGAAAAGCGCGCGAGCGGTAATCTGGCTCGCCCTGTCCGGGTCCCGGGAAATAACGAGAGTCCCGCCATTTTTTGCGAGTGTTGCTCCAAGAGCCGCACCAAGCTTACTGACAAATTCAGGCGAAAGTTCCCAGTTGATTGCGCCACTGACACGAGAACGAGTGAAAAGTTCCCCGCCAACTCTATCAGTCCATATTACCGATTCGGAGAGAACCGCCCTATCCTCGACGATTTTGTCGGGCCATAACTTGACCCCGGCGAAAACGGTCACATTATCGCCAATTTTACAGTTGTCAGCAATTACCGAGTGCTCCTGAACGCTGCTGCTCATCCCTATTGCGACGCCGCTTGCAATCGTCGCATTCTCAATTACAGAACCTGCAAGAATTTTCACATCGTCCCAAATTACACTACGCTCCACAGTGCAACCATCTCCTATATACGAACTGTCTCCAATAACGCTGTTGGACAAAAAAGCGCCTTTACCAACTTTCACATTTTTTCCGACAAGCACTCTGCCTTCAAATTCGACATCGGGATGAATTTCTGCTCCATCGTCTATAAAAATTTCAGCGCCTCGAATCTTTTGCAATTCGCCGGGCAACTCAATCTTCACCCGCTCCCAAAGCGCATCTTCATTCGCCCTGCGATATTCCCTCAAATTACCGACATCTCGCCAATAACCCGATGCAACATATCCAAACAGCCTCTCGCCATTTTCAAGAAGCGCAGGAAAAAGATTCTGCGAAAAATCAAAAAATTTCCCCTGCGGTATCCAGTTCAGAACTTCAAGTTCAAGGATGTATATGCCGGTATTTATCGTATCCGAAAAGACCTGTCCCCACGCTGGTTTTTCGAGAAAACGCAGAATTTTTCCATCTTCATCAGTTATTACGATGCCAAATTGAAGCGGCGTAGGGTGGCGCGTCAAAACGATTGTAGCCAGCGCATCCTTCTCCCTGTGAAATTCCACAGCAGCCTTCAAATCAAAATCCGTCAGAACATCGGCAGAAATCACGACAAATCTGTCATCAATGAAGTCAGCCGCATTCCGAACACTCCCAGCGGTGCCGAGGTCGCTTTCCGCAGATTTGTATTCGATGGATATTTCAAAATCCTTTCCATCGCCGAAATACGACTTAATCGTATCGCCGTGATAATACAGAAGGGAAATGGCAGAATCAAATCCATTTTTCTTCAACAACTTTACGATGTGTTCCATCATCGGAACGCCGACCACAGGCACCATCGGTTTAGGCCTCTTGTATGTCAGAGGATGCAGTCTGGTGCCGAATCCACCCGCCATAATCACTGCCTGCATAACACTTTCCTCCCGAAATCTTTTTAACATTATAAAGAATAATTATCTTTTCGCAACAAAAAAGCGGGGGAATTTTTAAAGAGAAACGGCGGACAAAATCCGCCGCTGGAATCATCCACATTGTTATAGATGATTTTATTTTTTACGAAATCTCAAACCGCCAGCCGTTCAATTCGGGGATTTATGTTTCTGCATTCATCACGGCGCAATGTAATTCGCAACTGCGCGGATAATTCTTGTATTTCTGTGCGGTTTCTAACTAAAACTGCGTCGTTTCGTCTGTTTATGCCTTTGTTCTGCGCAGATTATATGCTATTTCATCAGTATTACGCGCCTGATTACTGTCTTTTCGCCGATTATCGCTTTTATCAAATATATTCCCGATGGGATTTTTTCGTCAGGCGTCCAAGTGAATCGTCCCCTTGTATATTGCTTTAAATTTGTCATTGTCTATTTTTGAAATGAGAATAATGCGCGAACGAGCGAAGCGAGTGAGCGCGTGTAGCAGCGGGGGAAGAACAGGACGAATTTCCCCTTGTTCCTCAGAGAACATGGATGAGATTGTCCCCTTCCCCACGACTGCTCCCATCAAGCTCGTGTAGTATCTTGTCCCGAAATGCCAGAACGCATTTACAAGGTTGAGCTGGGGGATGCAAAACTGCCACACGCAAAAAAACAAAAGGAGGTCCAAAATGAACGCTTACATCGGAATCGACATCGCAAAGAAAACCTATACGGTCGCCGTAAGGATGAATGGAAAAGTGAAATCGAACGAGTTCGTAAACAAAGGCGACGGGCACAAAAAGATGCTCAAATGGGTCAAGAAAATCACCAAAGATGCTGACCGCTGCTTCATCCTGGAAGCCACATCGACATACCACCTCGACTGCGCTCTGTTCCTGCATCAAAAGGGAGAAACCGTATGCGTCGTCAACCCCAGATTCATCCACAACTTCCGAAAAG
>JAGHAI010000053.1 GCA_021161555.1 bacterium | reverse complement strand
ATTCAACTGCGGATTTCAGCTGGCGAACTGCATCAGCAGGAAACATAAAGGGTTTTTTCGGCAGTGTCGTCATTGGGTTTGACTTTTTTGCAATATTCAAATCGCACAGCAGCGGCAGAATTGGATGATAATACGGTGTCGTCGTAAATTGAATTTGTCCTTCCTTTGCAAGTTTGCGATAGAAAGGGATTATCTTTGAAATGTGTTCGTCGCAAAGTTTGATTAGAAAGTTTTTATCGTCGATGGAATATTCGCTATCCTTTTTAATCAGTTCCTGAACTTCGGGCAGGTTCCTCAAACTTTGCCCGAGCCAGGCGATGATAAAGTGCATCTGCAAATCCCTGATTTCCTGCTTTGAGAAAACGCGCCAATCGTTGGTGTTGCCTTTTTTGGCAAATAATTCGCTGTATTTTAGCGAAGGCTTTATGTGATGTTCATAATTCACATCGAAGAAATTGGAAACTACGATGTCAATCTTCGCTTCTTCCATATCGGACATCTCGGGCAGAAAAGCCTCCCAGAAAGAGTCGGTGCTTTTGTGAGCGGAAATCAACTCGATTTGTTTTAATAGACAGGGAACAACATTTATCGTCACAGGAATGCCCGACTTTTGAGCGAGCAACGGCATATCATAATAATCTTTCAATGCGTGCAGTCTGACCCAGGGCATAACCGCTTCCCCTTCACTATCGAGAAGATACCACGGCTGATGCATATGCCATAAAAATGCCACACTTATAGGACTATCGGACGCCATTCCGAACCCCCTATGGATAGAAAACCATACCCAAATCTGATTATTACAAGGATTTTCGCCTGATGCAACTGCTTCGGCTGAACATCACAGAAAATAAAATCCGAACTATATAAGATGAGAATTACTTTCGCTTCTTAACTTTCTTAGACGCCTTCTTTTTCTTTACCTTTGCAGTTTCCTTCGGAAAAACACGCTTGAAAATAATATCCACATATCGAACATATACATCTATGTCGAACAGGGCTTCAATCTCTTCCAGAGAAATGTATCTCCTTATCTCGCCATCCTTGATGACCTCATCCTTAAAATCCTTCCCCTTTCGCCAGGAGGACATAATTTTTCCCTGTATCATCAGGTGCGCTCTCTGTCGGGGAACTCCCGCTTTAATCAATCGCAAAAGAAGCCGCTGACTGAATATATGACCCTTCGTTAGTTCTATGTTCTCCATCATCTTATCTGTGTGAACCACAAGTCCGAGCAGTATCGTATTCATCTTTTCGAGAATGTAATTTGCCAGTATCAGCGCATCGGGGATTATGACTCTCTCAACAGAAGAGTGCGATATATCCCTTTCGTGCCACAGAACGACATTTTCCATCGCAGGAATTATGTATGAACGCATCAGCCTTGCCAGACCGCACAACTGCTCGCACTGAATTGGATTTCTCTTGTGCGGCATTGCGGAAGACCCCTGCTGTGTTGCAGTGAAAGGTTCTTCCAGTTCACCGACTTCGGTTCGCTGCAGATGTCTGATTTCAGTCGCAAATTTTTCCACAGAAGTCGCAAGTAGGCCGAGAACGGAGATGAAAAATGCGTGCCTGTCCCTGTGAACCACCTGTGAAGCGCACGGTTCAGGAGATAATTTTAACTTTTTCATCACCTTTTCCTCAACTTCAGGGTCGATGTTGGCAAAGTTCCCGACAGCGCCAGAAATCTTTCCCACCAATATCTGCGAAACGGCGAGTTCAAACCGCTCTTTATTCCTGCTCATTTCATCATACCAGCTGGCGAACTTCAAACCAAGAGTCGTTGGCTCTGCGTGAATTCCGTGCGTTCTGCCCATAATAGGGGTATAACGGTGTTTCACCGCAAGAGATTTTAAAGAATTCATAATTGCGTCGATGTCTTCTGAAACGATTTTCGTCGCGTCTCTTATTTGCAAGGCGAGTGCAGTGTCCATTATATCCGATGAAGTGAGTCCATAATGAATCCATCGGGATGCGTCCTCACCGACTTTTTCCTGAAGTACATTTAAAAATGCGACAACTTCGTGTCGCGTTTTTTCTTCTGCCTTGCGAATGTCGGAAAGCTTGAATGTCGCCTTTTTCTTTATTTCATCAAGCGCTTCCTCTGGAATTACTTCCGCTTCTGCAAGCGCTTCACATACAGCTATTTCCACACGAAGCCATTTCTTAAACCGATTCTCATCCGTCCAGATGCGTGCCATTTGCGGAAGAGTATATCTTGCTATCATATCATACCCCCGATTTAGTTTTGAACAAAAATTATAACAGGTCTTAAAAATAGCAAATAAAAATTGCGGTATTCCGCAAAATAAAACTCATTCCATCCCTATCTTCCTCGCCATCAAGATATATGTGGTATGAGCGACCATTCTATCTTCAGGCCTCAGCCTTTCAGGAACAGTTTTGTAAAATCTGAGCATCGTCTCGGCAACACGGATGTCAAAATATTTTTCGCTATTCATCAATGACTTCAAAAGCATTTGAATTTGATTTGTCGTCGGCAGGACAAAGGCAATTGGCGCACCACAGGAAAGCGCAGAAAATATTTCATCAATGTATAGCCACGGCTCACGAACATCTATAAACGCTGCATCGAAGCCATTTTCGTCAATACCATCTCCGATATCACGATGAAAGATTTTCACATTATCGAACCCCATCGACGCCACATTATATTGAGACAATTCAAAAAATCTTTCATCTCGCTCGTATGATACAACAATTCCGTCCGGTGCGACGGCATTTGCCAGAACGGATGTCATTGCGCCAGAACCGGCGCCGCACTCAAAAACGCGCATTCCATTTTTAAGCCCCAGCCAGAGAATAATATATCCCGAATCCTTTGGATATACTATCTGCGTCTGTCTTTTTATCCCAAGCATAATCCTGTCGTAAATCGTCGGCGGAAGCACCACATATTTCCTGCCGAGATGTGATGTGATAATCGTGCCGTAATTTTCGCCCACCAGCGCAGATAAATCTATTTCACCGTGTTTCGTGGAAAATTTCCCGTCGCTGATTTTCACGAGATAGCGTCTTTCGGGAGCGGAAAAATCTGCGAGCAAAATTACATCTCTTTCGGAAATGGCTTTCATTTCTCAATCTCCCGCCTGTAGATATCCACAAAATATCGATGCCCTTCGAACGCAATTTCGGGATGGTCATCGAGAGGGAAAAACTGTGCATCTTCAGCGTCATCGGATGGAGCAAGTGCTCCGCCAACGATATTCATTTCATACCCGACGAGGAGAACCATCTTGTACTGCGGAGATGATTGGTTTGCCACTCCGAGCAGTTTTTTTACTTTTCCATCGAATCCCGTTTCCTCCTGCATTTCCCTGATTGCACCTTCTTCGGGCGTCTCATCTATTTCGATAAAACCGCCAGGCAAAGAATACTTTCCCCTGCAGGGTTCCACAGCACGCCTGACCAGGAGAATTCTTTCCCTGTCATCTATCGCAGGAATAATCAGTGCAGTTGCAGGCACGGGATTTTCGTAAAACACTGCACCACAATTTCGACAGCGCTTGCGAACTCGACCATCGCCATCGACAAAATCCTTCAATAAAGAGCCACAATATCGGCAGTATAATACTTCCATTATAATCTCCCCGTGATTTTTGTTTCATAAAATATATGCAGAAACCGACATCGTCAATGGTGTTTAATTTGCTTTTTAGAAAACTGTCGTAAATATCGAAAAATTTAAAACATTTCAAACATACAGAGCAGATTTATATTTTTCTTGACAAATATTTTGTCGCTCAATTATTGATATATCGACAAAAATCAGGAGGTATAATATGTCCAGTCGTGTTGCCATAAATGGCTTTGGAAGAATTGGCAGACTTGTATTTCGTATTGGCTGGGGGCATCCTGAACTGGAATTCGTGGCTATAAACGACATAACTACCCCCAAAATGCTCGCATATCTCCTAAAATATGACTCCGTTCACGGCATCTGGGAACATAAAGTCGAATCCACCGATAACAGCATTATAGTTGATGGGAAGGAAATCCCCATCTACGCCATAAAATCTCCGGAGGAAATTCCCTGGTCGAAGCACAATGTTGACATAGTTGTAGAATCCACAGGCTTGTTCAGGAAGAGGGAACAGGCGGCGAAACACCTTGCCGGCGGAGTGAAAAAAGTCTTGATTTCCGCTCCATCACCGGATGCCGACGGCACCTTTGTTATGGGCGTAAATGATGATGAATACGACCCCGAAATCCACCAGATAATAACAATCGGTTCCTGCACGACGAACGGACTTGTGCCTCTCGTAAAAGTTCTGTGGGACAACTTCGGCATCAACAGGGCAATAATGACGACTATCCATTCCTACACGAACGACCAGCGAATTCTGGATTTGCCTCATAAAAAGGATTTTCGTCGTGCAAGAGCAGCGGGGATGTCGATGATACCGACATCCACAGGGGCATATAAAGTTGCGCAAGCTATCTATCCCGAATTACAGGGAAATTTCTATGCGATTTCGGTTCGTGTGCCAACCCCCGATGCGTCTATGATTGACCTTAACATCGACCTGAAAACCGAAACCACAGCGGAAGAGATAAATAGAGCATTCAAAGCCGCCGCCGATGGAGCAATGGCGGGAATTGTGGAGTATTGCGAAGACCCTGTGGTATCCACCGACATCATTGGAAATCCGCACTCCACGGTGTTTGATGCACTTTCCACCACAGTTGTTGGAAATAGGGGAACTTTTGCCAAAATAATTTCCTGGTATGACAATGAATTCGGCTTTTCAAACAGAATGGTTGATATGCTTCTGAAAATGATATAATACACGACTTCAAGGTGCACGGGGAAAATTTTGTATAAAGTATAAATTTTCACTTGCAGAAGAAACTGATTGCTATATTTTCTAAATTCTCTTTTAAAGTTGGCAATCTGTGAAGGTAATTTTTGTATAATTGTCGCATCTATGGAGGCTACATAATGCGGAAAATGACAGTTGATGATATCGATGCATCGAACAAACGAATAGTGATGCGCGTCGATTTTAATGTTCCTATGCAGGATGGGGAAATAATGGACGATACCCGCATCGTTTCGACGCTCCCAACAATCGAACATCTGCTCTCATCCGGTGCATCGCTCGTCCTGATGTCCCATCTCGGACGCCCAAAAGGAAAAGTTGTTCCTGAACTTTCACTTTCCCCTGTTGCAGAAGCACTCGGGGAATATCTCAATATGAAAGTGAAGTTTTTGCCCAATTGTATCGGCAAACGGACAAAAGATGCCTTAAAAAACCTCGAAAAGCACAGGGTCGTGCTTCTTGAAAACCTCAGGTTTCATTCTGAAGAAGAAAAGAACGACCCCAAATTTGCAAAGGAACTTTCCTCCTACGGAGATATTTATGTAAATGATGCTTTTTCTGCCTGCCATCGAGCACACGCTTCCATTGTGGGAATTCCTCAATACATAAAACCCGCAGTGGCTGGCTACCTTATGGCAAATGAAATAAAATTTTTGGGAACGCTGCTTGAAAATCCGCCCCGACCTTTTGTCGCAATTATCGGCGGTGCAAAAGTTTCCACAAAAATCGCTGTGCTTAAAAACCTGCTGCCAAAGGTGGATAAACTGCTGATTGGCGGCGGAATGGCATTCACATTTCTTGCCGCTCTCGGATTGGAAATCGGCGATTCCCTTATAGAAGAAGATGCGCTGAAAACCGCTATGGAAATATGGCTCATATCTGAACAGATGGGGGGGAAAATGATGCTTCCCGTTGATTTTCTCGTGGCGAAGGAAATTAACAGCGACACGCCAGTTAGAACAGTCGAATACGACCAAATACCGCAGGGATGGAAAGGACTTGATATTGGGCAGGGAACAATACAACTATACACGGAAGAGATTCTTGCGGCAAAATCGGTATTTCTAAATGGACCTATGGGTATTTTTGAAGTGGAAAGGTTTGCGGAAGGCACCCGTGCTATATTTGAAAGTATGGCAGAAATTGCGGCGAGGGGAAACATCGCTGTGGTCGGCGGTGGGGATTCAGCATCTGCAGCAAAATCACTCGGTTTCGGCGATAAAATGACTCACATTTCAACTGGAGGCGGTGCTTCACTCGAATTTATGGAAGGGAAGGAACTCCCTGGCATCGCTGCTTTGAGCGATGTAGAATGAGGCGCTTTTTTGAGCGCCTTTTTTTATTGCCTTTTGATAAATTCTCATAAAAATCCCATAAGGAGAAATCCAATGAAGGAAAACAAACAGACAAAACACCCGCAGACATTCTATAAGGTCATCCTGCTTGCTCTGTTTGTATATATATTTCTGGTAAGCATCGAACTGCTCGGCGGTTCCTTCAAACTGATGGGCGAGGGTTTTGCACATCAATTGCTGCACACAACATCAAATCCATTCATCGGTCTTCTTATGGGTATTATAGCAACCAGTCTTGTTCAGAGTTCGTCCGTAACGACTTCAATTGTCGTCAGTATGGTTGCTGGCGGAACGCTTACTATAAGGCATGCCATACCGATAGTGATGGGCGCGAATATTGGAACCACCGTGACAAATACTATGGTATCTATGGGACACATCACGCGCCCCGTTGAATTTCGCCGGGCACTTTCGGGTTCAACCGTGCACGACTTTTTCAATGTCCTTGCTGTAATAACTTTTCTGCCGCTCGAAATGTTTACGCACTACCTCGAACACTCCGCGATATTCCTGCAGAAAATATTCGCAGGTGTCGGCGGATTGAAATTGATAAGCCCGCTGAAAATCATTGTTAAGCCCGCTGTCCATATGATAATGGATATAATCACATCTCTTTCATTGGGACATACATTGACGGCAGTCGTCTCGTTCGTTATAGCGATACTGCTTTTGTTCTTTGCTCTATCGCGGCTTGTATCAATTATGAAACAATTGATTATCGGGAAGGTGGAAACACTTTTGCACGGCTATCTTTTTGCAAATCCCATAAGGAGCCTTTTAATTGGACTTGTTTTGACGGCAATAGTGCAATCGAGTTCAATAATAACTTCGCTCGTCGTTCCAATTGTCGGCGCTGGTATATTGACAGTTGAGCAAATTTTTCCATATACGATTGGAGCGAACATAGGGACAACTGTTACGGCGATAATGGCATCGCTCATCACGCAAAATCCCGCCGCTGTATCGACGGCATTCGTTCATCTTCTGTTCAATATTTCAGGCGGAATTATCTGGTATGGCATCCCGTTTTTGCGAAAAATACCGATTGCGCTTTCCAAATTGCTGGCAGGAGTCGCATACAAAAAAAGATGGATTGCAATTTTGTATGTAGTCATTACATTTTATATCGCTCCGCTATTACTGGCGACGATTATTGAGGGAGGGTAAAATGTTTAGGAAACTTTTTGAACTCTGGCATCGGGAAGGTCTTTTGCAGCAGGCACTTAACGATGCCCAAAAGATGCTCGACAATGCGTCCATATTGTTCAAAAAATCGGTGGCTCCGCTTTTCTTCGACGAACCTGTCAATGCACAGGAAATCTACGATATGGATAGGGAATTGAACAGATATGAAGTTGAGATAAGAAGAAAAGTTATGGAACATCTTTCGATATTTCCCAAGCAGGATACAACAGCTGCATTGGTTCTCACCACAATCACCGTCGATATCGAAAGAATTGGCGATTATTCCAAAAATTTTCTCGAACTCTGGGAAATTTATGGAAGCTCTTTTTCAAAAGCAGCTGTATTTGAACGGCTCAAAAAGATTTATAATAATATCCTCGATATGTTCCAGCTGACGATGGACGCAATGTCCAACGCTGATGCAGAACAGGCGAGAAAAGCGATGGAATTACATATCGTAAATTCAAAAGACTGCGAAGAAATAATAGCGGCACTCATAAGAAACCCGGGCAAGACAGAAAACCTTGCGCCCAATCAGGAAGTTCTTGCCGCTCTCACATCGAGGTATTTGAAGCGGGTCAGCGCCCACCTGAAAAATGTCGCATCCTCTGTGGTAAATCCATTCGACAGAATTGGCTTCAAACCGCCCGATGCAGAAGATTTTTAAACATCAAAACTCCATCGTAGCGCAGAACGGTGGGAAGTAGAATATTTTTATGATGTGAACTCTTTTCACCCCCGCGCTACATTTACCCATTTTGTCTGTATTCTATTTTTTAAAAACTTCCAGCAATATTCGTATTGCGTCATCCTTCTTCACGATTCTCTGATTTCCGCTGGACAGTTCCTTCAATGCGCAAAGCCCCTGTTTCGCTTCGTCCTCGCCGATGACGACTACATAGGGGATTTTCCACTTATCGGCGTATGCGAACTGCTTGCCGAGTTTCTTCGGTTCGGGAAAGACTTCGGTTTCGATGCCCATTTTTCTCAACCGCTGGGCGAAATCGAGCGATTCAGTCGCAAGTTCTTCCGAAAACATTGCTACGAGAACTTTCGTATTCGTGTGCGCTTCGGGTATCAATTCAAGCTCGTCCATTGCTGAAAGAATCCTGTCGATGCCTATGGTGGTTCCGCAGGCGGGGATTTTTTCGCCGCCAGAAAACATCCCTATTAAATTATCGTATCTTCCGCCGCCTGTGAGACTGCCCATATCTGGCAGTTCGGGAAGAATCGTCTCGAAAATCGCGCCCGTATAGTAATCCAGCCCGCGAGCCATACGCGGGGAAAACATTATCTCGTCCTGTCCAACGCCCAGAGATGAAACATACTGCAAAATTTGCCTGATATTTGAAACCCCGCTCAAAATTCTCTCATCTCTGTATTTTTCGAGGAAGGAAATAATTTCCCAGTTTCCGCCGCTGAGTGAAACCATTTCCAATAACTTTTCTATCTTTCCCTCATCAAGATTTTTGGACAGCAATTCCTCCTTCACTCCATCTTCGCCGATTTTTTCCCATTTGTCGAGCGAACGCAGGACGGACATTTCATCCTTTTCTTCAAATTCCGCAAGATGAACAAGCCCGCGCAGAATTTCCCTGTGATTTAAGACAATTTTAAAATTCTTCAATCCGAGCGATTTTAATATTTCGGCGGAAATTGCGAGAATTTCTGCATCGGCGACAGGCGAGGAGGTGCCAACTATGTCAACATCGCACTGCATAAATTCGCGAAATCTTCCCTTCTGTTTCTGAGCTCTTTCTGCGCGCCAGACCGTTTGTATCTGATAGCGCCGAAATGGTCGTGGCAATTGTTGACCATACTGCGACATAACACGCGCAAGCGGAACTGTCAAATCGTATCTCAAGCCGAGACCATCGGGATGGTCTAAACGATATATCAATTTATCGGCGTCCTCGCCGTATTTTCCGAGAAGTGTGCTCAAAAGTTCTATTGCGGGCGTTTCGAGCGGAACATATCCCCAGCGCTGAAATATCTTCCTTATCTCATTCAAAATTCTTTCTCTGGGAATCATTATTTTCGGCAAAAAGTCGCGCATCCCACGATATAATCGCGCCTTCGACATATCTAAACCTCCGTATATTTTTCAGTGAAAGATAATATAAACGGATTTCAAAATTAGCCCACATTTCGCCGTTCGCAAGCAAATAATAGTTCGGCAACATACAAATTTCTTGTGAACTATTGACAAATATCTTAACTTCTTAAAGACGATGAATGTGATGAGCAATAACATTTTTACAAGAGATAGGACGCGGCGGGTAGTTGTCGGCGATGTCGCGATAGGCGGCGGCGCGGCGATTTCCGTTCAATCGATGGCGAAAGTGCCAACCACAGATGTTTCCGCAGTTCTCAAACAGTGCGAAGATGTCCTGCGCGCTGGCGGAGACCTCTTTCGCATATCCGTTCCCGATGAAAGTTCTGCCGCGGCATTGAAGGAAATTGTGAAAAATTCTCCGCTCCCAATCATAGCGGATATTCACTTCGACTACAGACTCGCTCTGCTCTCCCTCGATGCGGGGGTTCACAAATTGCGAATAAACCCTGGCAACATTGGTTCCCCAGAGCGGGTGAAAATAGTTGCGAAGGAAGCCGCCGCCAGAAGCGTTCCAATTCGCATCGGGGTGAACAGCGGCTCATTGCCCGAAGACATCGCCGAAGATGAAAATCTTTCCGAAGTAGATGCGATGGTTAAGGCGGCAGAGCGCGAAATTTCCATTCTCGAAGATGCAGGATTTTTCGACATCGTCGTATCGCTGAAATCTTCGTCCCCAGCGGTGACGATTGAAGCGAACAGAAAGTTTGCTCAAAAATATAACTATCCACTTCACATCGGAATTACGGAATCGGGTTTCGGCGAACAGGGCATCGTGGCTTCCGCAGTTGGATTGACGCTTATATTGAACGAAGGCATCGGCGACACGGTTCGCGTATCGTTGTCCGAGCCGCCCGAAAACGAAATCCGCGTCGCCAGGGAAATACTGCGCTTTTTAAAACTGCGAAAATACGGCGCAAGACTCATAAGTTGCCCGACCTGTGCCAGAAGCGAAGGGGACATCCAGCAAATCGCACCTAAAATTTTTGAGAGGATAAAAAATATCGCTGAACCGATAACAGTCGCGGTGATGGGATGCGTGGTGAATGGTCCTGGCGAAGCAAAAAGCGCCGACATTGGCGTTGCCTGCGGAAAAAATCAGGCGCTTATATTCAAAAATGGAAAGCCGTTGAGAAAAATCGCCATAGATGACATCGTGGATGAACTTCTTTGCGAAATAGATGACTTAATCACCAATCGCTAACGAAAGGAGAAAATGTGGAAAAACTCTGGGCACCCTGGCGGATGAAATACATAATGAGCGGGACGATGGACGGCGATGAATGCTTCCTGTGCGAAAAGCAGAAAAATCCCGATGAGGACAGAGAAAATTATGTGCTATACCGCGGAAAACACTGCTATGCCCTTCTAAATACTTTTCCATATAATAACGGGCATCTCCTGATTGCTCCCTATCGTCACATCGGCGATTTTCTGGAACTGACGGATGAAGAACTGCAGGAAATGATGAAGATTTCGCAGATGACAATTGATGCGATAGAAAAATCTATGGGTGCGCAGGGGTTTAACATTGGATTTAATCTCGGTCGTGTGGCAGGCGCAGGCAGAGCAGACCACATTCATCTTCACATCGTCCCGAGGTGGAACGGCGATACCAACTTTATGCCAATACTGGCGGAAACAAAAGTCCTGTCGGAAGCACTGGAAGAAACTTATGAAAAAATCTATATGGCACTTCAAGAAGAAAACACATAAGAAACTGGTGAACCAGCGGCTGAAATTTAGAATAATTATATACGAATAATACACTCGAGCAATTAAATCGCTCGCTGAATCTTTCTGACAAACCCGACAGTCGGGGTTAAATATCGTGAATACCGGGAAAAATTAAAAAATTTCACCTAACTCCAGGTCTCTCTCTCGTAGAGTGAAGTAATAGAAAAAGCCTTCTCCTCGAGGGCGATTTGTCTATCGCAAGACTAAATGTTCAAAATTATTTACCTGTGCGTCTGTCGAGTTCCGATTCAATCTGGCTGACTATCCGCTGGACTTCGCCATCCTTTTGAGGAATTATCTTGCAGGCGTGAACCACTGTGGAATGGTCTCTCCTGCCGAAGAAATTCCCGATGTGTTGAAGCGAGGAACCGGTATATTTTCTTGCGAGATACATAGCAATCTGTCTTGCGAGAGCCACCTGTTTAGTTCGTCTTTTGCCTCGCAAGAGTTCGGGTGAGACGCCAATGTGCTGCGATACAATTTTTAAAATGTCTTCCAGAGTGATTTTTTCCGATAATGAAAGAATCGGTCTGCCATATTGTCCGATTACATCGAGGGCGAGTTTTTCGTCGATTTCTCTGCCGTAAATCGACGCTGTCGCCAGCAACCTTATCAGTGTTCCTTCGAGTTCTCGGATATTCGATGTAACGGATTGTGCAATGAGCGACAGCACTTCATCGGGGATTTCAATTCCGTCGCTTTCCGCCTTCTGACGCAGTATTGCCATTCTTCCTTCATAGTTCGGCTGCTGCATATCGACCATAAGTCCCCATTCAAAACGGGAACGAAGTCTTTCTTCAAGACCGGCAATCTTCGCCGGCGGCATATCCGATGTGAGAACAATCTGCTGACCGCGATGATGAAGCGCGTTGAAAATGTGGAAAAAGGCGTTCTGAATTCCTTCCTTGCCCGAAAAGAACTGAATATCGTCCACAAGAAGGACATCGGCGCTGCGATAGACCTCGTTGAAGCGGGAGGTCGTCTTGTTTATTATCGAAGTTATATACAGGTCGATAAATCTTTCGCTCGTGACGGCGATTACCTTCAAATCAGGCTTCGTCTGTTTTATCTGATGTCCTATTGCGTGCAGGAGGTGAGTTTTTCCAAGCCCGACGCCACCGTGGATGTAAAGAGGATTATACTTCGTTCCGCCTGGATTATCCGCCACAGCCATTGCAGAATAATGCGCAAGGCTGTTGAAATCTCCGACGACAAAATTTTCAAATGTGTATCTTGGGTTCAGTGTCCCGACTTCCTTCGACGGAGCGGAGTCGTTTGAAGAATGAACATCAAGCAAAATTTCCTCATAACCACCATTTCGGGGGATGGCAAGTTTTATACCGATTTCCTTCCCCGCCACCTGGTATGCGATATCGACTATAAGTTGCGTATAATTTGATGAAAGCCAATCTGCAACGAATTGGTTTTTCACAGCAATAACAACGGCATCGTCGTCGTATTTCAATTCCCAGGTCTGCTCAAACCAGGTTCTATAGGACTGCGCATTTATCCGTGCGGATATTATCTGAAGGCACTGCTCCCAAAACCCGCTGCCCTGAAGTGCCATAACTTTCTCCTGTTCTCAAAGAGAGTAAACAATTAACAGAAAACATCAACAAAGGGTTCTTTGAAAACAAATTGGAAAAACAAAACAAAAAACAACGAAGTATATCAAATGGAGAATTTTTTCAAATCCGTTTATTAT
>JAGHAI010000167.1 GCA_021161555.1 bacterium | reverse complement strand
CATCCAATTCTGCCGCTGCTGTGCGATTTGAATATTGCAAAAAAGTCAAACCCAATGACGACACTGCCGAAAAAACCCTTTATGTTTCCTGCTGATGCAGTTCGCCAGCTGAAATCCGCAGTTGAATATTTCTTAAAGACAATACAGGTAAAGCCGACCGGGATGTGGCTTTCAGAGGGCAGTGTATCCGAAGAAATCCTGCCTATCGTCATAGACGCTGGAATTGAACATATCTTTAGCGATGAAGATATTTTGCGAAAATCTCTCGAGCTGTCGACCGGGGAATCGGTGGAACTTACGCCTAACTTATTGTACAGACCATATTGTCTCCATCGCGGAAAGCACAGGATATGCATCTTTTTCAGGGATAAGAGGTTATCCGACAAAATTGGCTTTTCGTATTACAACTGGAATGAGGACGATGCCATATCTGACTTTGAAAGTTCTCTTCTTCGCATCCGTGATGCACTGCCGTCGTCGGGAGAGAAAAATATTGTGTCGGTAATTCTGGACGGCGAAAACGCGTGGGAATATTATCGAGAAAATGGCGAGCCGTTTCTTTCGGGACTTTACGAAAGGCTTATGAAAAATCCGCATATTGAACCGACTACATTCCAGAGTTTCCTGGATAATTCGGAGGAAAAGAAAATTTCAATACTCGACCGTCTCGCTCCCGGTTCGTGGATAGGTGGGAATTTCGATACCTGGCTTGGAGCGGAGGAAAAGAACAGAGCCTGGGAACTTCTCTCGGATGCGCGAAATCAATTTCATCTTTATGCGGATAAGTATCCCCCTGCATTGCGGGAAAGGATAATGCACCACATTATGGTCGCAGAAGGCTCAGATTGGTTCTGGTGGTTTGGCGAAACGAATTATACTCCATATATAGATGTCTTCGATGCGCTATTTCGTCATCATCTGAGGCGTGTTTACCAATTGATGGAGCAGCCGATTCCGCCCCAAATTGAAGAGCCAATCGAAAGGAAGGAAAAACCATACGAACCAGTGAGAAAGCCTTTGCAGTTTATGACGCCGTCGCTTGAAGGAAAGACAACGAACTATTTTGAGTGGTCATCGGCTGGATTTTACAGAGCGACGAGTTTTAGAGGGGCTATGTATGGCATTTCAACGCAGGTGTTGAATAGAATATTTTTCGGCTTCGACCCCGAAAATCTCTACCTCCGTTTCGATTCAAACAAGCAGTTGATTAATTTTCTAAAAGATGGCGGTAGATTTATTCTGGAATTCATCAATCCAATACGGGCTGAAATCGTAATCTATTATGACGACAACAAACTTATGTGGAAATCATACATAATAGACGGTTCTGAGCGAGTTGAAAGGAAACTCGATGGTGTGAAAATCGTGTGCGACCAGATTTGTGAGATGAAGATACCATTTGTGTCGCTGAAAGCCGACCCGGAAAACCCAATCCGATATGTCGTGTATGTCAGAGAGAACAACATTTTGAAGCAGAGATTTCCAAGAGGTGGGCAGTTTATGGAAATTTTCCCGCCTGACGAAGATTTCGAAGACAGAATGTGGTATGTGTAATCCAGAATCATAAGAGATATGATAAAAATCCCTTCCCTCATTGTGAGAGAAGGGATTTTTGTGTTATGTCCTATGAGTTTATTCTTCGGCTTTCTGTTCGTATTTGGACTTATCGATTGTCTTTTCAATTTCAGATTCGTAGATTTTGTATCCATATTTTTGCTTGGCTTGTTCGAGCCATTTTTCGTAGGCTTCTTTTCTCATCTTCGAGCGGAGTTTGTTCTTTATAATTCTCTTGACTGTATTAAATTCCTTTATGTGAGGCTCTTTCTTTTCAACCAATTTGATTATGGAGAATTTTCCCTGGAATGGAATTGGTTTTGGATAAAGTTCGCCTGGCTTCAGAGTTTTTGCGGCTTTGAATAGTTCGGGATATCTTCTCTCCCCGAAGAATCCGAGGTCTCCGCCCTTGGCTTTCGCGTAGGAACGGAGAGTGTATTTTGTCGCAAGTTTAGATATATCTTCGCCTTTCTTAATTCTCTCAATTAGTTTGTTCGCTTCATCTTCTGTTGCCACCTGGATTTCGATAACCTTAACCTGTTCATCCTGCATAAAGGAGTCGGGATTGGCATCGTAATATGCCTTTATTTCTTCATCGGTAGGTTTTACATCCTTGTACAGATAGTCTTTTCTGTATGCGTCTATCATCTTTCGTTCCAGATTTTCTCTGTAAAGTTCCTTATATTCATCAGTATTTTCGATGTTGAGCTGTTTTGCCTTTTCAAGCAGGAGTTGTTTTTTCAAAGAGTTTTCCAGGAATTTTTTAATATCTTCCCTCGAGTTGAATTTGGGTCTTCTAAATGGTGGCGCTGCCTGATACATAGAATCGAATTGACCGACAGTGAAAGTTCCGAGACTGTATGTGCATAAAGTCATCGCTCGCTGTTCGGGTGTCAATTTTATTTCCTTTTGAGGCATTCGCTGGTTGGGTTTTGGAGTTTCCTCATCTGCATTTGCGTATGCATTCAGTATAACATCGGCAGCGTCATCTTTTATCTGTATATTGGCGGAATTGACGAGGTCCTCCACGAATTTGTTAGCCATATCAGTTTTCAAACGATTGTCCAGCGTGCGCTTGATGGCGTCTTTTTCCTCCTCAAAAGATTTCACACGAGGATTTGGCTTCCTTTCAACGAGGTAGATGATGTGCCAGCCATATCTTGTCTTCACCGGTTTTGAAAATTCTCCTGGCGAAAGAGCGTATGCCGCATCTTCGAATTCCTTCACCATCTGCATAGTTGTAAAATCTCCGAGGTCTCCGCCTCTGTCTTTGTTCGACCTGTCCATCGAATATTTTTTCGCCAGTTCGTCGAAATTTGCACCGTTTTTGAGCATATCGTATATCGAGTCGGCAAGTTCTTTGCTTTCAACGAGAATGTGTTTTGCGTGCAGAAGTTCCTTCTTGCGCTCGTATGCTGCTTTTACCTGTTCTTCACTTGCTTCGCCGGCCTTTTCCTCGATTTGAGTTTTATAAAGTGCATTAAGAAGAAGATTTTCCTTATCTCTGTTAAGCTGCTTGGTCAGTTCTTCCTTTTTGTCAAGTCCCTCATCGTATGCTGCAAGCAGAATGAGTTTATCTTCTGCAAGTCTTTCCACTCGCCTCTTACGGGCATCTAGTTCCTCGTCGTATGATTTAAATCTCGCATTTGCCATCATTTTATTTAGTTCCTCGGCGGTGATAGTGTATTTACCAACTTTTGCCACAACTCCCGGCTGTGGACCTGCACATCCCCAGAACAAGGCAATAGCAAACAACGATACCGCAATCAACAATACTGCACGCCTCATCTGAACACCTCCTGATTATTTTGTTATGTTCTCATACTGCTTCTTCAAAACTGCGAGTTTTTTCAAATAGTTTTCCCTCTTATTTTTTTCAGATTCCACAATTTCAGGCGGAGCGTTTTTTATAAAACTATTACTATTTAATTTGTTTTCCACAATAGTCAACCCTTTTTCCACTTTCGCTATTTCTTTTTTCAAACGCTCGATTTCCTTATCAATGTTGACGATTCCTGAAAGCGGTAAATACATCTCCCCTGCCGATAGAGGTGATGCGCCGCAGGGACCATCGGGCTTTTGAGAAACTATTTTACAATCTTCCACACGGGCGAGAAATTTTATCAAATCTGTATTTTCTTCGAGATAACTCGCAGTTTCATCGTCGTCAGGAATAATGTGAGGAACGCCGATTTTCCGTGTGCCTATTCCTGTTTCACCTTTGATATTTCTTATCGAAATAACTATGTCCTGAATGAGAGAGAATTTTTCGTCAATTTCACCATCAAACCATTCCGAATATTTTTCCCATTCGGGATATTCCGCAGTCATAATGCTTTTTATATCATCATCCATTAAGTCGGGAACAAGTTTCTTCAGTTTTTGCCAAAGTTCTTCCGAAAGATAGGGAAGTATGGGATGCATCAATCTCAACAGTGGTTCCATTATGGAAAGCGCGATTGCCTTTTCATCCCTGTCCGATGATAGGCGCAGTTTTGCACCTTCGAGGAACCAGTCGCAGAACTCCTTCCAGAAGAAGTGGTGTATCGTCGAAACCACTTCATCAAGGCGATAGTTTTCAAAGGCGGAATTCACCTCTCGAACTGTGCTCGCAAATCGTGAGAGTATCCACCTGTCGAGAAGTGTTTTCGGTTCAGGATTTTCTATATCCTTTTTTGAAAATTTTTCATCTCCAATGTTCAGCATCACCAATCTTGCGGCGTTCCACAGTTTGTTGGCAAAGTTTCTGCCGAGCTCAAATGACTTCATCTCGATGAATAAATCCTGTCCTGCCGCCGCTTGAGAAATTAAAGTATATCGCAGAGCATCCCTGCCATATTTCTCAACTATATCGAGCGGGTCGATGCCATTCCCCAGTGATTTGCTCATCTTTCTGCCGATTGAATCCCGTACTGTGCCGTGAATGTAAACTGTGTGGAAAGGTTTCTCCCCCATAAAGTGCAATCCCGACATAATCATCCTCGCAACCCAGAAGAAAATTATTTCCGAAGCGGTGACGAGAACATCAGTTGGATAGAAACGCTTCAGGTCATCTGTTTCCTCGGGCCATCCCATCGTTGCAAAGGGCCAGAGCCAGGAGCTGAACCAGGTATCGAGAACATCTTCCTCCCGCCGCAGTTCAACATCTTTTCCATAATATTTCCGCGCTAATTCCTGTGCTTCATCGTCGTCGTGAGCGACGAAAACTCTTTCGTCAGGTCCATACCATACAGGTATTCTGTGTCCCCACCACAATTGGCGCGATATACACCAGTCGCGAATGTTCTCCATCCAGTTGAAATAAACTCCTTCCCATCGTTTCGGCAAAAATTTTACCTCACCATTTCTCACGGCATCGATTGCGGGCTTTGCCAGTGGCTCCATCCTGACGAACCACTGCGACGAAAGGTATGGCTCAATGACAGTATGACATCGATAGCAATGTCCCACTGAATGTCTGTGCTTCTCTATTTTTACGAGCAATTTTCTCTGGCGCAAATCTTCGATGATGCGCTCCCGTGCTTCATATCTGTCCTGACCGTCGTAGTCGCCCGCGTTTGAATTCATCCGCGCCTGCTCATCCATAACCACGACAATGGGAAGATTATGCCTTTCCCCGAACAAATAGTCGTTTGGGTCGTGAGCAGGGGTAACTTTCACTGCTCCCGTGCCAAATTCAACGCTTACTTCACTATCTGCAATGATGGGAATTTTTTCGGAAACTTCCACCTTGTTGCCTTCGTATGTAATTCCCTGCCGAACTGATTCTACAAGTGGAAGAATAACCTGTTTCCCGACGATATCTTTATATCTATCATCATTCGGGTTAACGGCAACTGCGGTATCCCCGAGCATCGTTTCGGGGCGAGTTGTCGCCACGATTATACCATCGGACGGATTTTCGACAAAGGGGTATTTTATATACCACAATTTTCCATCGTGTTCTTCGTGTTCAACCTCATCATCGGAAAGTGCGGTGCCGCAGCGCGGGCACCAGTTTATTATGTATTTGCCGCGATATATGAGCCCCTCTTCGTAAAGCTTTATGAAAACTTCCTGCACAGCTTTTGACATATCCGGGTCGAGCGTGAAGCGGGTTCTCGTCCAGTCGCACGAGCAACCAATTTCCTTCAGCTGTTCTATTATGCGTCCGCCCTTTTCTTCTGTCCAGTTCCACAGCAGTTCCAAAAACTTTTCCCTGCCGACATCATCGCGGGTTTTGTGTTGTTTCAAGAGTTCCTTTTCGACCATATTTTGCGTTGCAATACCGGCATGGTCTGTTCCAGGAAGCCATAGGGTATCGTATCCCTGCATTCTCCTTCGCCTGATTAGAACATCCTGTATTAAATTGTTCAGCGCATGCCCGAGATGAAGAACATCGGTTATGTTCGGCGGCGGAATCACGATTACGAACTTCTTTCGTCCCTTTACTTCGACGGATGGCGTGCCCAATCTGTTATCTAACCAGAAGGCATTCCACCGCGGTTCAATTTCGTCAGGATTGTAATTTTTCGGAATTTCCATAACTTTCATACAATTATTTAAATATTTTACATTAAAACTGATAATTTCCACTTGTCAATAGATAATTTAAGATGACTTCATTTGATTTTTGATGAAAAAATTCCCTGTGGCGATTTTTGTCAAGTCGATGAGACAGGCACAATATAAGCGACAGCAAGGAGCGGAAGCTGTGGCAGACCGAAGGCTGAATGGTGAAGCCGAAGGCTTCCGACAGCAAGGAGCGACACCCAACGCGCCGCGAAGCGTGGATGGTGAAGCGGAACGCTTCTGGGGGAAACTTCTTTTGGAAAAGAGGCTTTCCCCCAAACCCCCTTCCAGAAAACTTTTATCACTGCGAAAAATGCCGATTTCACAATCGACATTTTTCGCAGAGGCAAAAACCTTTTTGGATAGGGTATGATGGAAACTTTTCAGTAATTTGATTGAGGGTAGTTGAACACCCACTTCGCAACCCACGACTTCAGTCGTGGGATATTTTCATCAATTAGCAATTAGCAATTAGCAATGCAAAATTTCTCTGTGGCGATGTTTGTCAAGTCGGTGAGACAGGCACAATATAAGCGACAACAAGGAGCGGAAGCTGTGGCAGACCGAAGGCTGAATGGTGAAGCCGAAGGCTTCCGACAGCAAGGAGCGACACCCAGCGCGCTGCGAAGCATGGATGGTGAAGCGGAACGCCTCTTTAGTTTTGATGGAGAGAGATATTTTTCAGTCGGTAAGACTTGCACGATATAAGCGACCAGAATGGGAGCGACATCCAACGCGCCGCGAAGCGTGGATGGTCAAGCGGAACGCTTGCAAGCGGAAGGCTTGGGGGGTTCTATGGACATCATTCGTTTTAGTTCAGTTTTGCGTTCTTTTTCTGATAAGATTTTTGCGGAGATGCTTGTCGTGTCATTTTTAATTTTCTTTTCGATGTATATGTGAAGATTTGCGCGGCGTGCTATTGGGTGAAGATGTGTTATTACGATTATCTGGCGGTTTTTTGATAATTTTTTAAGGCATTCTGCGATTTTTATTGCGGTCATTCCGCCTATTCCTGCGTCGATTTCGTCGAAGAAGGAGCAGCCAACACGATTTGATG
>JAGHAI010000045.1 GCA_021161555.1 bacterium | reverse complement strand
GATAGATAAATGTTGTATCAACATAAGGGGAAGTCCAGAAGGTGGTCCAATCGGGGAAAATATAAAAAATTCTGCCGACAGACCACACCAGCGAATTCCACAGAAATTGAAGATATATGTATAACGACGGATAATTTAGAAATAGCGGGTCGGGATTTTTAGAAATGGCGATGTGCGCGACTGAATTTACAAGCCTCGCTTCATCCTCAAACACATCGAATGGTATGCCCGCAAAGATACCATATACTCGTACGGAGAAGGCAACGATGAAAATTATCCATATCGCAGAGCGAAAATTTTTTTCAAAAAAAATGCCGCTTTCATATCGTTTTGCTGTGTATGTCATCCATAAAATCCTCGTCTGCGTCGTCTCTGGAAGTCTTCACACTGCACTTCCACTTCCCGAGGACTTCTTACTATAAGTTCACGGGAATTCAATATCGCATACGCCACAAGTTCGTGTGCTTCTCGAATAATCCTGCCAAATGTAGCGCGCGAAACACCCATCCGCTCTGCTGCCTGTTCCTGGTCAAATCCTTCCACATCGTAAAGCCGCAGCGCTTCTATGTGGTCAAGCCTGAGTATTACCGGTTCCCCTTCTGGCGGGCAAATGGGAACGAAACCGTAAATTCCACCTCGGCAGCGCACTCGCCTATGTTTTAAAGGTCTTGCCATATTTAAGGCATTTCAAACTTAAATTCGGGATGCCTGACAACCATAACCGGACAGGGCGATTTCCTGACAACTTTTTCGGCAACGCTTCCCAGAAGTGCATGCGCTATTCCCGAACGACCATGCGTGCCCATTATAATCAAATCCACGCCATTTTCTCGGGCAAATCTAATTATTTCGACAAATGGCGTTCCGTTGCCAAGTTGCGCTTCAACTTCCACATTTTCAGTATCGACACCACTCAAAAAGTCATCTATCGCCGCTTCAAAACGGTCTTGCAATCTATCATAATATTCCTTTGCCGAACCACCCGCTTCAAAAAATATGGGAGAAAGAAGTTCCTCGTCGAAGATATGCAGTATAACTATCCTGGCATTATACTTTTTTGCCAGGTTAACAGCATAGGGCAGTGCAGATTTTGAATATTCAGAAAAATCCGTGGGAACAAGAATTTTCTTTATGCCGACCATAATACCTCCTGAAAAATTTTTAAAATTCTCGCATTCCAAAATAACTTCAAACTCAAAATTAACAAGTTAAAAATAGCACAATTTTTAAGTTCAGTTATTTATTGACCTTCGATTGAATCATTTTCAGCGGAGCTGGGGCCGAACTCCATTAAAATAAAAACTTCTTCCAGTTTTTTCAAATTCGCAGCGGGTTGAACCACAATTTTTTTAAACATACCTTCTGGTGGGTCTATGACGGAAACGACATAGCCTATCAAAAGCCCCTTTGGAAAAACTTTGCCGAGACCAGATGTGACAATTCTGTCGCCTTCTGCAACGCTCTCGCCGATGGGAACCTGATTGAATAGAAGCGTTTTTCCATCCTCCGATTCAACAATGCCGACAATTCCAGTTACCCTATCCCTTGCGGATATATGAAAACCTGGGTCGCCAAGTATCTGGACGACCGATGTCGTCGCGGCGACATTTCTTACCTTGCCAATAACACCTTCTGCAGTAAGCACAGGCATTTCAGGATGCACACCTTGATTTTTTCCAGCATTGATAATAAGCGATGAAGGATATCGATATTCCCCCGAACCTATGACTTCCGCGAGCAGGAGACTATATTCACTTCTGTTTTTAAAATTGAGAAGATTGCGCAATCGTTCATTTTCCGCGCGAATCTCTCTAAGCTCTTCGAGTTCGGCTTTTGCCTTCGCAAGTTCCTGCTTCGTTATAATATATCTGGAAAAGTTGTCCCTCATCAACTTTATCTGCGCATCAGCCCACACAAAAGGCGAATACAGCCCATTTCTGACCAATGATGAAAGCCCATTTTTTATCGATGCAGGGAGTAAAAACAATACCAGCGCAAACAGCAGCATTCCCGCCCAGACCCAGATACCAGTCCCGCTCTCTCGCCGTTTGCTCATAATACACCTTCAATAATTATCACATTTTCTATTGTCCATTGAGGAAATCGAGGATTTGCTGAGGGAATTCGGCTTCCATCAGCTTGCGGCGGTTTTCTTCGTCGCGCAGCATAAGTGAAAGGCTGGCAAGAATCTGCAGATGAAGATGTATGGATGTTATTGGAACTAATATGGCAAAAAATAGATACACAGGCTCGCCATCCACTGCGTCAAAATCTACACCTTCCAGAGACCTGCCGAACGCTATGGTGAGGCCTTTGCATTTTGCACTTCTTCCGTGAGGAACTGCAACGCCCAGCCCCATACCTGTGCTGGCGAGATGTTCACGCTCCATAAGAGCTTCATACACAGAATCCACATCATCTATGTTCGGTGAATTTGCCAGCAGTTCGGAAAGTTCCTTTAATATTCCCTCTTTGGTTTTCGACTTCAGTTCGAGTTCTATTTGATTAAAACCGCAGAACTGAGCAAGCTTGAGGTTATTTGCGGCAAGTTTGCCGATAATTCCCTCTTCCAAAAGAACCTCCTTTTTCATTCATCGAGAGGCTTAGCCTCATCGGGCAACATAACAGGTATATCGTCCTTCACAGGATAAACAAGTTTGCAGGAGCGACATATTAACACTTCTTCTGGTTCGGTTCGATATTCAAGTTCGCCTTTGCACTGTGGACACACGAGAATATCGAGAAGTTCCTTCTTTACCATCCTCAAACCTCCATATTGCCAAGAGTAAATAATAGATTTTTTTTAACCCCGCAAGCAAAATATAAGTTTCATTTTTCACTTCCATATCTTAATTTATTTAAAATGCTTTATAATTCAATAAAAATAATCAACGGCAAATTGATTTTTAAAAATTCCATTTCAGAAGACGCTGGATTGTCATTTTCGTATGGAATGGAAGCGGCACGGAAAATCGAAGATGCAGGGTACGACGCCTATATCGTTGGCGGGGCAGTGCGCGATATACTGCTCGGAAAAATCCCCGCCGAAGTGGACATTTCAACATCCGCTCCCGAAGAAGTAATTCAGCGAATTTTCAAAGATGCAAAGAGAATTTTCCCCAAAAAATATTCAGCCTTCAAAATCGCAGGGAAAAGCTGGTATGTTGAAATTATCAGGATGCGGAAAGATGTAAGGACGATGGGCAGGCAGGCGGAAGTTGAATTTACAGATGACCTATCGGAAGACCTGCGCAGAAGAGATTTTACCATAAACGCAATAGCTCTGAAACCAGACCTATCGGTGATTGACCTGTTCGGCGGAATTGACGATATAGAAAACCGCTTTATACGAACAATCGGCGACGCAGAAAAAAGATTTATGGAAGACCATTTGCGAATCCTCCGAGCAGTCAGATTCGCATCATCCCTCGACTTTGCAATAGAAAAAAACACAGCAGAAGCGATAAGAAAACTTGCACACCTCACGAAAAATCTGTCTCCACAGTGGATATGGCGAGAACTGAAAAAAGGCTTATCTGCGCCGCACAGGTTCAAAAAATTGCTCATAGAATACGATATCTGGCAAAATCTCCTCGGCGAAATTTTTAAAAATCCACAGGAAAATTTCGATGCGCTATTTCGCGCAGGAGAGAAAAATATGTCTCCCGCTGGAATACTCGCGCTATTCTTTTACGAAGATTCAAAAAATTTCTATGAGCATGCCCAAAAACTGCTCTCGATTGTGGAAATTCCCAAAAATCTGCGAAATGAATTCATCGAAGTTGCGAAAATTATTTCAAATATGAAAAATCTTTACTCAATCAGTGTCAAAGAAAGAATAAAGCTCCTCGACAGCGAATTTTTAAGCACAGCACTCGATGTGGCGGAATATATTGACGATTTGCGCAGCACAGCAACAGATATAAGGAAAAAATACACCGCGATAGGTTCTCGCCCGCTGATTTCCGGTGGCGATTTGTCGGGCATAGAAAAATCGAGGCGCAGTGAAATAATGGCGAAGATAAGGCTGGCACAGTTGTCAGGTGAAATTAAATCGCGAAGTGATGCGCTGGAATTATTGAAAAAATTGCAGGACGAATAAAAATGTGAGATTATAACTTATTTTGTGTAATTCGAGAGGTTATATGAATTAGCCTCCTGAAATAGAAAAATAAAAGCAGAGAATTTTTTAATAAATGTTATTGATTTGTTCGACAGGGGAAAATCTGGAATAGACTTTTATCATAGAGGAACCGATGGGCGCGCAGTGAAAAAATCCTTCTCCTTGAAGAGAAGGATTTAGGATGAGAGAGAGGTATCTGGCAACCCGACAAACCAGTCACATCAGGAATATATCTCGTTCGTGCCACCATCCTGCAACAGAAGAAATCAGTCGTCTGCACGAAAAGGATTGTGTATTTAAAATAGAATATAATTTTGTGCGCTTTAGCGATGGATTTAATCGCTCATTTGGTGTCGCGATGCAACGCGAAGCGTGGATTGTGAAGCGGAACGCTTCTTTAATTTTGCTTGAGAGAGATATTTTTCAGTCGTTAAGACTGGCACAATATAAGCGACAACAAGGAGCGACACCGTCGCAGACCGAAGGCTGGATGGTGAAGCGGAACGCTTCTTTTGAAAAAGAGGTTTTCCCCCAAACCCCTTTCCAGAAAACTTTTAGCACTGCGAAAAATGCCGATTCGAAAATCGACATTTTCCGCAGAAACAAAAACTTTTATGAAAAAAGATTTTGCGAGAAAAGACCTTTCAATATTTAACAAAAAAATTGCAATATTGCCCATAAGAACTGCCCATTTGTAAAGAAGACAAACGAGCGAATGCAACGGAGCAAATTAGGGGGTTCGTAGAGACGCAAAATCTTGCGTCTCTACTTGCTTCTTGCTTCAGAAATTTCTCTTGCAAAATCCGATTTGAAAAATCTATTTGAAAGTGAAAGCAAATAAAGGAGGAGAAAATGCAAATCGATTTTCATTTTAGCATGATTTATATTTTATCAAGGTTTGTTGGATTTGATGCAAATATCAGTGAGGAAATTGCATGGGCTTCTCAATTTGTAGATGACTGTAAAGAAGATATTAAAATTGTTGATGAAAATGGAAATGAAATAGAACATATTGTTACATCCTATGATGCAATTCATCCCAACAATTTTGTATTTGAAGAAGGATTTGAAGTTTGGATACCATTTCATTTTCTTCCTGGAGATGAAGGTAATTCATTACCAGAGAGACTTGTCTGTAAAAAGGCTTCTGAAAATCGAAACGCTAAAATAATACTTACACATTATAGAGAAAATGGATTCAATCCTATTTATCTCGGAATAATTTTGCATGTGATAGGCGATACATTCTCACATCAAGGTTTTAATGGAATGCTTAGCAACCAAAATGATATTGATGATGTTAAGCCACTTTTGGAAAATGAGGAATATGAAGATAAAAAGAAAATAATCGAACAAATAAAAACTTTTTTGTCCATGCTCACTTCTAGAG
>JAGHAI010000188.1 GCA_021161555.1 bacterium | reverse complement strand
CTTTAATTATATGAGAGGTATTGGGGTTTATACTATAATTTTAGCATCGCTCATATTCGCTCAATTTGGGCGTAATAAGGTGCAGTATAAAACCTTCGACTGGTATTATGTCGTCACACCGGATTTCAGAATATATTATCCCGAGGGATATGAACATCTTATGAGTTTTGCGAGAAATGTTCTGGAAAAATCCCTCGACCAGCTTTCCGACGACTTTTCCTATTCTCCGCAGGATAGAATTGCCATCGTGATTTATCCCACTCGCTTTGACTTTCAGGAAACAAATGTCACGCCTTCTATTTTACCAGAAGGTGTGGGCGGATTTACTGAAATGCTGAAAAACCGCGTCGTCGTTCCTTTCGATGGGAACTGGGAACATTTTCGGCATGTTCTTGCACACGAATTAACTCACGCATTTACATTCGATTTTCTATATGGAAGCGCTCCTGCGGGAGTTTTATCTCTAAATCGAGTGTTTCATCTGCCTTTGTGGATGGCAGAAGGGCTTTCTGAATTTGAAAGTCTTGGATGGGATGAGGAAGCGGATATGTATCTGCGAGATGCGGTTCTTAACGACTACATTCGTCCCCCTGACGAACTGGGCGGGTTTCTCGTATATAAAGAGGGACAATCGCTTATGCACTACATAGCGGAGCGATGGGGCAGGAAAAAGTTGGGCGAATTGCTCGCGAAAGGGAGAATCGAAGTTACGCAGGATAGGGTTGTCCGCAGTGCGCTTGGGATAAGTCTGAAGGACTTTTACGATGATTGGAAACTATGGGCGCGAAGACGATATTATCCGCAAATTGAAGGGCACAATTTGCCCGATGATTTTGCCGAACCGCTCACCGACCACGAAAAACAGAAAAGTTATTTCAATGTCCAGCCCGCATACAATCCCCAAAAAGACCAGATAGCGTTTATATCCGACAAAAACGCATATATCGACATTTTTCTCGTTGATGTTCCAACAAAGATAATAAGAAGGATTGAGAAGGGCGAACGCTCGGGCGAAGCGCAGTCCTTTCATCCCTTCGACAGCAGAATGTCCTTTTCTCCCGACGGCAAATTTCTGGCGCATTCGGTGAAACTTGGCGAATGCGACGGCATCGCAATTCTCGATGTTAGACGGAAGAAAAGAGTTCGCACGCTCAAATTCATCGATGATGGTATTCGTGAAATTTCATCTCCCTGCTGGTCGCCTGATGGTGAAATGATAACATTTGCCGGTCTTCACGATGGACAGCGCGATATTTTTATCACCGATACGGCTGGCATCACGCTGAACGCAATCACAGATGACATCTATGACGATAACTATCCTTCTTTTTCTCCCGATTGCAAAAAAATTGCCTTTTCCTCCGATAGACCCATAGGCAACACGGAAAGCAGCGACAGAGTATATCCCGAAGAATACGGCAGATACAATATTTTTATGATGGATATAAATGGCGATAGCATCGAAGCAATTACTACTGACGGAGCGGGAAACAGATACCCGATTTATTCCCCTGTGGAAGAGAAAATCGCCTTCACATCGCAGAAAAATGGCGTCGCCAATATATACATCGCCGATATGGAATTCGATACGATTTATGCGATAACCAACCTTGTTTGCGCATCCTATACACCTGTCTGGTCCGGGGATGGCAAAAAAATCGCCTTTGCGGGTTTCTGGTACGGCGGATGGGATATATATGTAGTTGAAGCGCCGTTTGAACCAGAAAGCCTCAAGAACTTCGATACTGCATTTGAGTATGTTCAGCCTGCAGAAGATACAACATCATTGGAAGGTGATTCCACAGAGAACGCTGAAAACAAATCACCTCCGCCGATGCTCTGGGGCGAACTTTCGAAATATCGTTTTCATTCCGATGAGGGGGACACACTGCCGCCTCGAAAATATCGCCCGCAGTTCTCCGCTGACCTCGCTATGATGAACTTTGGATACAGCACATATTATGGTCTCGAAGGCTCCACGATACTTATGCTTTCTGATATACTCGGCAATCATCAAATACTGATAGCCACAGATTTATATCAGAGCATAGAAAACTCGAACTTTTACTGCGGATACGGCTACCTCACGCGCCGCACAGATTTCTACTTCACTGCATTTCACTATAAATACTTTTTCGTCGATAACTTACTGCGCCTGTTTTCCGATAGATATTACGGCGGAAGCGTTATGGCGGTCTATCCTCTGTCTCAATTTTCTCGGGCGGAATTTTCTGCAGGCGGTTTCGCCGTCGATAGATATTTCTATGACCCGCCTTACGACGATGAATATTCGGAAAATTTTTTGCTGAATGGCGCACTCGTGTTCGACAATTCCCTCTGGGGATATACCGGTCCAGTAATGGGTTCACGCAGAAGGATAGATGTGGAAATCGTGCCTAAAATGGGCAGAAATTCCAAATCATATTCCGCCATTGAAGGTGATTTTAGAAAATATTATCATCTTGGCGGCGGATATTCTTTCGCACTACGACTTACTGGCGGATATTCAACTGGAAGACATCCGAAAACATATTATCTCGGCGGAACATACCAGTGGCTGAATTATCACATCGCGACGAACAACATATATTCCATATCCGACATATATCTATCAAAGATGGTTTTCCCGATGAGAGGATATGACTACTTTGAACTTTCCGGCAATTCATACGCCCTCTTCAACTTTGAATTTCGCTATCCCTTCGTCGAAAATCTATCGCTCGGATTTCCGCCTATTACGATACAGGGTATCAACGGCGCACTTTTCACGGATATCGGCGCTGTCGCATCAAAACCTTATGAAAATTTTCGCGGAATGGATGACGGCAAGCTTCAGGATATAAAAATGTCAGTTGGATTCGGTATGCGCTCCTGGATATGGCTTTTCTCTCTGCACTACGACATCGCCTGGGCAACAGACCTGCAGAACTTCTCGCCCAAACCAAAATATTACCTCAGCCTTGGACTTGAATATTAGTTTCCAAAAACTCTTGCGCACAATTCCTTATTGAATAGATTTAATGCGCACTTTTGGGTGAATAGAATGAAGTGTATCGTCTGTAAAAAAGAAGCGGTGATAAAATTGCCATCGCATCATTCTGCGTTCTGTGTGGAACATTTTCTGCAATTTTTTCTGCGCAGAGTTGACAAAGCAATACGGCGCTATCGTATGTTCCACGCGAATGCGAAAATTCTCGTCGCCGTTTCGGGCGGAAAAGATTCGCTTGTGCTGTGGTCTTCCCTGCTCGAACTCGGATATGATGCATCGGGAATTTTCATAAATCTCGGCATAGAACCAAATTCAGACATCGCAGAAGATAAGGTAAAACAATTTGCCAAAGAAAACAATGCGCAATTGCACATTGTGGATGTGAAGGACTATCTTGGCGCAACAATTCCCGAAGTGAACAAAATAGTGAAAAAACCAATCTGTTCGGTATGCGGAATGGTCAGGCGATATATTTTGAACAGCGAAGCAAAAAGGCTGGGATATTCCGTTCTCGCCACAGGACACAACCTCGACGATGAAGCGGCAACTCTTCTGGGAAATACATTGCATTGGTATGAAGGATACTTGAAAAGACAATATCCAACATTGGGAGAAGAACAGGGCTTTGTGAGAAAAGTAAAACCCCTTGTGTTGTGTTCGGAAAAGGAAACGCTGGCATACGCAGTTATAAGACAAATAGATTTCGACAGCGAACGCTGTCCATTTTCTCGGGGGGCGACATCACAGTTTTACAAGCATATCCTTAATTTGATTGAACACGATATGCCCGGAACGAAACAGAATTTTTTATGCGAATTTTTCAGGAAAATGAGCGGTAATATATACAATTCAAGCGAAAAGGACAAACTGACACCCTGTGAAATATGCGGATATCCCACATCTGCGGGAAAAAAATGTTCATTCTGCCGTTTGAAAGAACAGATAGGGGGTGAAACTTATATGTCTTTGTTAGAAAAAGTTGTCTAATAGAATGCGTTGATGGCGAGCAATTTTTAAATATTTTATTGTGTATGCTCTATATTTTATGTTTTTGTATTGTTTTTATGATTGTTTTTATCTGCAAATGTTTTATCATAATCACAGCGGAATAGAGGGGCAGATTCTCCTGTTCTAAAAAAATTCAGTAATTTGAAAATTGGGTTATAAAGATGATAAAATGCCAAAATTATATATGGAAGACATAATGGATGCCAACTGCAGCATAAAAGATTTGTGTCCTGCGGTATTTGCCCAAGTTTTTGCTTCGCAAAAGCATTTTTTATGCTTGAAATATTATGAGACATTTAATTGAAAAGTAAGACTTCTGCAAAATAGGTAATTTTTAAGTTCTTTGGAATGTGCATTTATTTGTCCCCTCTATCCTCTAACTCCTTTCTCCCCGGGGAGAAAGGCGTTGCAAGGAATTGAGCGAAGCGAAATGGAAGCAACGCACGGGAAACAGGCGAACGCCTGCCTTCTCCCACCGGGAGAAGGTGGATTGCGACGAAGTCGCAAGACGGATGAGATACTACTTTGGCAGTCAAGCTGAGAATTTGAATTTTTCTTGTGTTTTTTGATATATTTCATAGGAGAATGGGTTTTGAGTTTTCAATATAGCATATATTATTCCAG
>JAGHAI010000210.1 GCA_021161555.1 bacterium | reverse complement strand
TTATTATTGTGTGTTGAACTGAGATTTTAATCTTTGTGGAGGGAGGATTATGGAAATCAGCATGAAAAGTTATCGGAAGGTGCTTGACAATCTGTTTGACGCAATTTGTATCGTCGATGAAGACGGAAAAGTTTCTTATTGGAATGCTGCTGCTGAAGAGATGAGCGGTTATGAAAGTTCTGAAATAGTTGGTCGTCGCTGTGAGGACATTGCATCGATGTATATCGATAAAAATGGAGATAGTTTAGCGAAAACGTTCTGTCCGTCGAGCAGTTCGCAGAAGTCCGATGAAGTGCAGATTATTGAAAAGGCGTTTTTTCATCACAAAGAAGGCTATCGTGTTCCTGTGGCTGTGAGGATTTTGCCAATAACATACAAGGGTAGCATTGTAGGCGCCGTTCAAATAATACGGGATTTGTCGTCCAACATCACGCTGGAACAAATAATGAGACAATTGGAACAACTTGCTATGTATGACCCGATTACTGAATTGCCAAACAGAAAATACATCGAGCAGAATATTATAGCGCGCCTTGCCGAATTGCAGAGATATGGATGGGTTTTTGGAACGCTGTTCATATCGATAGACGAATTTGGTAATATGAAGGAAAAATTTGAAAAGGATATTTTGAACAAAATTTTGCGCGTCGTGGCGATGACGATGAGAAATACGCTTCGTCCTTTCGATGTGGTTGGCAGGTGGCGGGATGAATATTTTGTCGTTGTGGTGTCGAATGTGGCAGAAGAACAACTTCAGATTGTTGCGGAAAGATTACGACGGCTGGTTGAAAATTCGACAATCACGATTGGAGACAGCGAGATAAGGACGACGATATCCGTCGGTGGAACAATAGCAAGCGAACGGGATAAGATAGATTTTGTTCTGCGAAAGGCGAGCGAACAGATGCTTCAGGCGAAGGAAATGGGCGGAAACATCGTTTCAATTGCATCCCGACCCGAATTCTGGGAAGAGTATCAGATACCATGAAATTCGATTTCTGGATTTTCATATCATCTCTGCTTTTATCGCTGATAGGAATTTTTCTCATCTATTCGGCGGTCTTCGGAACATCTCTGGAGAAGTTATATCTTCGGCAGGGGGCGTTTTTATGTGTTGCCATCGGTGTTATGGTAATTTTATGGAAAATTCCCGTTCGTCTGCACGATGGAATGGCATATATCTATTACATCGCGATTATCCTTGTGCTTTTTGTTGTGCTTTTGCAGAATGCCGATGTCAAAAGATGGCTTGCACTGGGACCTATCAGAGTTCAGCCATCTGAATTTTCCAAACTGGTGATGATACTTGTTATAGGGCGCTGGTTCAGAGACCACCTGAAATCGCTGTCCTCACCGATAACTATTGGAATGGCGATATTACTCATTCTTCCACCGTTTTTTCTCGTGATAATGGAACCCGACCTCGGAACGGGGATGGTCTTTTTCGTTATGCTCTTTTTTATGATGTATGGTGCAGGTGTTCGTCCTCTTCATATTTTTCTAATTCTCACGCCAATTCTTGCGATGGTCAGTGCATTCCACTGGATAGCGTGGACAATTTACTTCGTAATTCTCCTTTTCATTCTTATAAGATGGCGCACGAGCCCCACCACATTCATAACTACGATAATCGTCGCAATTTCCGTCGGGCTGACTACTCCTTATGTCTGGGCGCACCTTCATCCATATCAGAAGGAAAGGATAATGGTATTTTTAAATCCATCATACGACCCGTTTGGCGCAGGATATCAACTAATTCAATCCAAAATAGCAATCGGTTCAGGCGGCGTATTGGGAAAGGGATTTTTGCACGGAACACAGATAAAATTGGCCTTTCTTCCCGCAAAACATTCCGATTTCATCTTCGCCGTTCTGGGCGAACAATTCGGCTTTGTGGGGTGTTTTATAGTTATTTTCCTGTACTTCATTTTGTTATGGCGTATCCTGAAGATTGCCAGTCAATCCCGAATGGCTTTCGGTTCAATTGTGGCATTTGGAATTGCCGCGGTGATTTTCTTTCAGGTTTCAATCAACATCGCTATGACGCTGGGGCTTGCACCGATTACAGGGATTCCACTGCCTTTCCTGTCGTCGGGTGGCTCTTCGCTTGTGGTGTTCTGGGCAATGATTGGAATTCTGCAGAACATATATTCGCAGGGAGTTGTCATTTCCCCGTGAGATATTGAAGTTGTGCTTTTGCCCTGTAGTATCCTACGATTGCTGAAATTTTCTGCAGTTGAGCCTGTTCGAGGGATAGTTCCGCATCGAGCAGTTCGAGCAGTGTTGCGCTTCCGAGTTCGTATCTCTTTTTCGTCGCCGATAGGGTGAGTTTTGCATCCTCGACCTGCGCCTTTGACAGTTCAAAACTTGCCGCCGCTTCGGTCATTGTCCTGTATGCTTCTCTGACATTTTGTTCCGCAAGAATTGTTGTGTTGTCCAATGTGGCGGAATTTTGAAGAAAATTTGCCGAAGCGCTTTTTATTTCACCTATGCGTGATGTTCCCGAAAATAGCGTCCACGAAAGCGAAAGTCCATAGCTAAATGAACTTTCATCTGCTATGGATGAAAAATTGTCGGGGAAATCTGCGCCGTTCCAGGACCAGTTTGCCGAAAGCGATAGGCGAGGAAGATAGTTGAGATATGACGAAGTTCTTTCAAGCCTTGCGATGCGCAGGTTCAATTTTGCCTGTTTGACTGTCCTGTTTTCGATGTCAGATAAAAATTCCGTAAGTGGCGGAATTTTTACGACAGGTGGGGGAGACAATGTCGTATCGACGACAAAGGATGTATCGAGAGGAAAGTTCAGTTTTGCACACAGTTTTTCTCTATTTCTCTGCAAGTTGTTCTGTGCCTGAATTAGTGCGAGTTTTTTCTGCGCGACCTGAACGCGCATCTTCGACGCTTCAACTTCCGATGCCGAACCGAGCGATAATTTTTCATCGACAATTTTTTGTTCTTCAAGCGCTCTATCGAGGGACTGTTGGGCTATTTCTATCTCCATAGATGATTGAACGACGGCGAGATAGTATGAAATCACATCAGCGGAAACCTGCGAAATTTTGTCGAGATACGATATAAAAGCGACATCGCGGGAAATCCCCATTTGTTTCAGCGATAAAAAATCCTTTCCTCCCGAAAAAATCGGCAGGGATGCGGATAATCCGAGTGAGTAGTTGTCCTTTGAATAGAACATCTCATCATTTCTGAAGGAAATCATTTCTCTGTCGTATCTGCGCCAGGATGCAGAAGCGGACGCCGAAGGAAGAAAACTGCTCCAGGCGGAAAGATATGCAGCGGCAGTTTTTTCATATTGTGCTTTTGCCGAAAGCACATCTGTGTTTTGCGCTATTGCTATGCTTTCTGCCTGAGACATCGTCAATAGTGGGATGTTCTTCTGCGCATTCTGGACCTCTTCTCCGCTTGAAATCGCACAAAGTAAAACGAGCAGGATGAAACCAGCGACAGAAGATGTCGGTAGTATGAATATTTTTTTGTGAAAACTTTTTTTCATATCAATCGGGTCTTTTGGGCTTTCTGGGATAGGGTTTGTGCTTATTGAAAGGTGGTTTTCCCTTTTTGCTTCTCCAGTTTGTCTCCTCGGTGTATTTAACTCTATCGCCGTCTTTCAGTTCTCGCAGAACCTTGAACGGTCCTTTTATGATAATATCTCCTACATTAACTCCATCGATGATTTCGATAAATCTGTCGTCAGAAATTCCCGTATGCACCTGCACTTTTTTCGCAGTTCCGTTTTCGATGGTGAAAATTCCTTCGCCCTTTTTATTTTCGATTGTGTTGTGATATTCCACTATTGCCGAAATCGGCGCGCTTGGCACGGAGTCGTGTTGAGCGATTGTTATCGTCGCCGTGACTGACATACCAGGTCTGATTTTTGGCGACGGATTGTCTATTGAAATTTTCACTTCAAATGTGGCGCGGGTTTCTTCCCCGCCAAGCGATTGAACCTTTGCCTGATGCGCAACCTGAAGAACCGTCCCGTCGAACGATGTATCCGGTATGGCGTCGAGTTCCAGCTTTGCCTTCTGCCCGGGAACAATATCAACCACATCCGCTTCATCCACATCGACAGTTGCCTGCATATTCGTGAGCTGCGCAATTGTCATAATCACGCTTCCTGGATTGTTCATCGTTCCAACTATGACGAATTCGCCTTCTTCTGCGGTGAGAGATGTGACGATGCCGTCGAGCGGGGATTTTATTATAGTCTGAGATAGATTGTCCTGTGCCTCGCGAAGCGATGCCATTGCAGACTCAAGTTGAGCGGAAAGCACATCTACTTCTGTTCGGGCGGCAATCAGCGCATCATCCGAAACCGCGCCGGAAGATTTGAGCTGCTCGATTTTTGAAAGATTATCGCGTGCCTTTTTCAAATTCGCCTGAACCTGATTTACCTGTGCCTGCGCGCGGTTCACTGCGGCAATAAATCTGTCCCTGTTCAGCCTAACCAGAACATCGCCGACTTTTACCGTATCCCCTTCGTCAACATAAATTTTTTCAATTTTTTCGGAAACTTCGGCGGATATGTTGACATCGCTCTTCGGTTCGACCCTGCCAAATGCTATAACTGTGGATTCTATCGTTCTCTTTTTTATTCTATCCACCTGAAGAAGTTTAGCACTTCCCTTAATTCGCATCGCCATAAAAAGCGCTGCCACCACAATCGCGACGATAACTATGATAATGACGGCTATTACGATTTTTTTCATATTTATTCCTCACAATTGAAATACCGTTAGAAATTAAATCGAAAATGTAAAATCACAAGATAAATCTGCATTATGGTTTTCCCGTTCTTTTGAATAATAGCATAGCGTCGCCGTAAGAATAAAATCGAAAGTCATTTTCGAGCGCATAAGTGTATGCCTTCATAATTGTTTCAATTCCTGCAAAAGCACTTACCATAACAATCAGCGATGATTTCGGAAGGTGAAAATTGGTCACCATTGCATCGACGATTTTGAATTCGTATGTCGGGTATATGAAGATGTCAGTCCATCTTTTCTGCGGAACAACGGGGATACTTTCGTTTGCAGCGGATTCGAGCGCACGGGTGGTAGTCGTGCCGACGGCGATTATGCGTCTTCCATCCCCGAGCGCAGAATTTATTCTGTCCGTCGCATCTTTTGATATAATATAGTATTCCCTGTGCATTTTGTGTTCGCGGATGTCGGATACTTCTATCGGTTTGAAAGTTCCCCAGCTGACATTTAAGGTTATGTATGCAATTTCCACGCCCATTTTTTTTATTTTTTCGAGCAAATCTTCGGTGAAGTGCAGTCCTGCTGTTGGTGCGGCAACAGCGCCGCGATTTTTTGCGTAAACCGTCTGATATGTTTCCCTGTCGATAGGTTCGTCATCTCGGACGATATAATGCGGCAGTGGAATGTGTCCTATTTCGTCGAGAATGCGCCAGAACTTTTCGTCCTGTGCGGAAAATTCCACCATCCGTGAACCATCGTCGAAGCGGCATATTACTTCTGCTTCCATCAAATCATCGAAATTGACCACAGTCCCGACGGGCAATCTTCTGCCCGGTTTTACGAGAACCTTCCATCTTCGAGGGGAAAGATTTTCAAGCAGTAGAAATTCCACTTTGCCGCCTGTTTTTTTGCGCCCATACATTCTTGCCGGGAAAACGCGTGTGTCGTTGAGAACTAAAAGGTCGCCTGCGCGCAGAAAATCCACAATTTGCCGGAATCTGCGCTCGAAAAAATTCCCATATTCATCCACCACCAGAAGTTTCGATGTATCCCTCGGCGATGCAGGATATTTTGCTATTTTATCATCGGGAAGTTCGTAATTGTACGATTCAATCTTAAAGATTTCTGGAATTTTTGTCATTTGCCCAAAATTTTTCTCTGGTTGATGAGGAAATATAGACCACTGCAAGATAGCGGACGAATTTTTTACATCTTTTTCAACTTTGCGAAGCCAGCCATCAATTTTTTTACGCCGACTTTTGAAAATTCCACTGTGATTACCGCTCTTTCTCCTGTGCCACGAACATTTATCACCGTTCCAGCACCAAAAAACGGATGATGAACTCTCAACCCGTGTGAAAATTCGGTTTCACCTGTGGTGCGTCTTTTCTTCTTTCGATATGCACCCAATTCAAAGACATCATCTTCGGTCAAAATTGAACTTTCTGGCGCGAGGTTCTGGAATGAGATTTCGCTTTTCGGCAGTTCCTTCACAAATGGCGATGTCCCCATCACTTCGACGCTGCCGAATCGACTGCGGTGAACGACATAGCACACGGTTGCATATCGTTTCGCGCGGGTGAGAGCCACATAGAATAGTCGCCGTTCTTCTTCAAACTCGGAATCGTCCTGCAGCGCCCGTGTTAGCGGAAAAATTCCGAGTTCCGCTCC
>JAGHAI010000101.1 GCA_021161555.1 bacterium | reverse complement strand
GTCTTGTGCTCATTGTCGACCTCCTAATTTTCTGAACCAATATATTTTCCCTCTTTTTTACGAAGTTCCATATAAGAATATGCGTAAAATGCCTCTACAAATTTTCTAATTGTATCATAATCTGTTTTTTCTTTGTTTTGTTCCCAAGTATCTTTGATTGTATCTAGTATTTTTATGAATATAAGTCTTAAATCTTCATCGATTGTGTTTCTCGCAGCAGCGTAATTAATTCTGGCTTTATATATTTCTACCATCGGTTCTAATTCAGGATTTTTTTCTGATTTTCTAAGTAAATTCATAACTTGATTGAAAATTTTTCGAAGTTGAGTAGAACTGTTTTTTTTCTTTTCGGGTTTTTCCTCCTTATCTTTTTTTTCATTATAAATTCTTTGTTTTTCTTGACTAATAATCTTGGCTATAGTTTTCATATTTTGGTAGATATCTGATTTACTCCAGCAATCTTCATTTATCATATTTATGAAATTTAATATTTCGTCAGGAATTATTACTCTCATTTTTCCTCCTCTTTTCCTTTTTCTCTCATTTCCAATGCACACCAATTTAATGCTACTTCGACAATCTTCATACCTACTCCTTTCATTAAATTTTCGTCTGAGATTATATCTTCAATCTTTTTAGAAATATCCCGAGCCAATTCGTTATCTTTTTTATCGTTAACATCTCCAACTACTCTATATAGATACTGGCTTATCCTCGCAGGAAGTGCCGGATGATAGCCATCTTTTCTTTTGTGCATACGAATCAATTGTAGCAGCCTATATGGAACTCCACGAGATACTTTGCCACTTTTGATTTCCTTACCAAGTTTACTTTTAATCTGTTCCGCTTTATCCAATTCCTCCCACTTTAGAGCTCTATTGAACAAACAGAAACTGTCTTTTCCATCCCTGTTTTTCGCCATTTCCTCCTTATCACCTGCCAGAAATGAACTCTTCGCAATGGGAAATTTCGGTTTGGTTATGACCATCCCGCCAGATAGATGGAAAGCAGGATTGTTACACATATATTCTTTGAATTTTTGTGATATTTTCATAGAAACCTCTATCGCCTCATTCCACGGTGCGACAAAGAACAAATCATCGCCGCCGGAATAACCGAGATAGACATCCGGATGGTCGTTTCTTAGCATTTCCACGAGATATCCCGAGAAGAAAGTATCGAGCTGACGCGAAAGCTGGGCAAATCTCGATATAGACGCGAGCTTGCATTCTTTATCATCAGAGTATCTTTCATCAACTCTCTTTTTTCTATTGAATCCGAGAACGAAAATCGCCCCCATATTATCCACATCCATACGAACGACGCCGAGATACTTTGCGCTTTCTGATTTTTCTGCTATTTCCTCGAATGTCATTACATTTCCTTTTTCATCACGGGGAAGGTATTTGCCAATCCATCTGTACGAATAGCCGATTTCCGATGAACCATTTTGGGGAAGAAAATCCATAGTTTTCTTTTCTGCTATATCTATTGAGTATCTTATAGAATCTTCGGGAATATCGTCTATTTCATCTTCTGAGAGAACCCAGGTAAAGAGAATATCCGAATCTTGCCCGTTAAATTCTATGGGAACGAGATTGTTCTGGGATTTTTGAGATACATTATATTTCCCCATCACAAAATAAAGAAACTTTGCTTTCGGCAATACCTCGCCGATTTTCTGATGGAGTTCGCACATATCACATATTGAGTCTTTCTGGAAAACATCATCTCCGCAGGATGGACAAACATCGACAGCGTTATCGTTTGGAAAATATATAATATCTTTTAAACCCGATTTTTCATCCAGAACTTTTTGAATTTTTCTTCTCTTTTGTTTATCTAATTCCCGTGCCAGTCGGTGGATGAGGTCATCGAAATGACACATCAACTCATCCGCATCCGTCTCCATCGATGCCATCACTATGCCTAACTTTCCTTGAAATTTTTTATGAAGAAATTTTTGAATATTGATTATAATTTCATCGAGTTTATCCCTTATATTTTTTGAATTCGGTAGAAGCATCTGAAAATTTCCTCCACCGGAAAGCAATAGATGAGGTTCGGATAGTTCGAGTTTCCGCAGGATGTAATGTGCTATTCCATCGGTCAGAAGCGAGATATACAGCGAGCGTCCACGCAGTCTTTTGGTAAATTTCGTGTGAGCATCCTCATTATGCGCTACGATGTTGTAGATGAAATTCTGTATTCCAGATAAATCACCGGTAAGGTATAGGAAAGGTTCATTTTCTTCGTGTTCGTGGTATAAACATCCAGCAACAGCAGCGGCGACGCGTGAGTGGTCAAAGAGAGAGATGTCAGCCTGATCCAAATAGGTGGCAGAGGGGATATAGGACATATATCGTCTGAGAACTGAAAGCAGGCTAACTACGAAGTTCTCGTATGCGTCCTCCGATTGTGGCGAAAATAGACTTCCATAAATCTCAGCGAGGTTGGCAAAATCCTCCTCAAAGTCTTTGAATAGAGATTTGTATATGTCCGTTGAAAGTTTATTATTTTTTTGGGGGAAAGGGAATGTTTTGTCCACAGTTGGGACGAATCCCCATTTATCTGTTTCGTTTTCGATTCCGACTGAGTTTATTTTTACCCTCGCCGCGACGGGAATTAGCGGGTCTTCGTTTGGTTTGCCGGGCTCTTTTTTTTGTTTGTTCTTTGGGTCCCTTTCGGCGGCGGAAATGCAGTCGCCCTCTACAATCGATTTGAAGACCCTGCTCTCGCTCAGAGTTTGTGCTTCTTTGTCGTGGTGAGAGCCGACGAATTTAATTATGGAGGAGAAAAATTCGCTTTTGCGCAGTTGTTCAATGCCGTTGATGAAATTTTCTCCAATCCTTTCGTGGTTTCCTTGTCTTTCATCCCAGCGTGCGCGTTGAATCAATTTCCCCACATCGTGCAGAAGAGCACCGATTATTGCCTGATAATAACCTACAGATGACATATTC
>JAGHAI010000104.1 GCA_021161555.1 bacterium | reverse complement strand
TAATAAAAGAGATGAAGTAATAGACATATCTATCTAATAATCAATATGTTAAGAAAGATAACATCTTTGGTTTTCGGAGTGTCTCTCGTTATTTTCATTCTCGGTGGTTGTGTTCCTTTGATTCTGCCAACTGAAGGCGAAAAGCCATCTCAGCACGCTGAAGAACTGCTCGCCGAAGCGCAGAGACTTTACGGAGATGGCGTTATATACAATATGCGTGGGCAGTGGCGCGATGCCAGCAAAGCTTTCGATGAAGCGCTGAACATCATTTCTCAACTCGACCTCGAAAATGATAAAGCCATAGCGGAGCAGGTGGATGTTCTGCTGCGGGAAATTGCCTATGATTATCATTTTACTCTGTCGCAATCGGGAACGCTCACCGTGGAGAGTTCCCCTGTGATTCTCTCTCTTGCTCTTTCGGAAAAGCCTTTCAGCAATCTCACGCAGCAGCGATTGAAGAAGTTGATGGAAGAGCTTCCGCAGTCTGCCGCAGAAGTGCCTCACGATTTCCCGATTGTGTGGAACGATAGGGTGAAGGAAAAGGTCGTCTTCTTCCAGACAGAAGCCAAAAAACCGCTAACTCGCTGGCTTGCCAGGTCTCACAGGTATCTTCCTATGATACGGAAGATTTTTTCAGAAGAAGGCATTCCGCAGGATTTGGCATATCTTCCGCTCATCGAGAGCGGATTTAACACCCACGCATATTCCTGGGCGCACGCTGTGGGAATATGGCAGTTCATCAGAGGCACTGCGAAGCATTTTGGCTTAAAAGTTAACTGGTGGCTCGATGAGAGAAGGGACCCGGAAAAATCCACAAGAGCGGCGGCAAAGTACTTAAAACGGCTGCACAATATGTTCGGCGATTGGCATCTTGCTCTGGCTGCATACAACTGCGGAGAAGGCAGAATATCCCGCGCTATGAAAAAGCAGAAAAAGGACAATTACTGGGATCTGGACCTGCCAACTCAAACGGAAAACTATGTTCCCCTTTTCATCGCTGCGCTTTTGATTGCAAAGGCGCCTGAAAAGTATGGATTTGAAGTTCTTGAACCGGAAAAGCCGCTGGAAAGTGATGTGGTATGGGTGGACGAGGTTGTCGATTTGAAACTCGCCGCAAAATGTGCGAACACGACTTATGATACTCTCAAGTTGCTCAATCCCGAACTTATCCGCAGTTGCACGCCGCCAAAGGTGGAAAAGTATCCGCTGAAGTTGCCGAAGGGCAGAGGTAAACTCTTTGTGAAAAATTATTCAAAAGTTCCCGAATCGGAAAAAATGGCGTGGCACAAACATAAGGTCAAAAAGGGTGAAAGCCTGTGGACGATAGCACGGCGATATGGAACATCGGTTCAGGCGCTGATTGACGCAAACAACATAAGGAAAAGCAGTCATCTTATGCCGGGGCAAAATTTGCTCATCCCCGTTGATAGACGCACTGCCGATAGAATCGCTTCCGCTTCTTATACAAAATCATCAAATGCTAAAATACCAGCAGAATACAAAGTGAAGAAGGGGGATTCAATATACAAAATTGCTAAAAAATTTGGTGTCTCGCAGAGTGAACTTCTTTCCGCAAATGGATTGACATCTAAAAGTGTCATCGTTCCCGGTCAGGTGTTGAAAATACCTGGCGGAACGAAGACGGTATATCACATCGTCAAAAAAGGCGAAACGCTTTCTGGAATTGCTCAAAAATATGGTGTATCGCTTTCGGGTTTGATGAAGTGGAATGGTCTGTCGAAAAAGTCCGTGATAAGGATTGGGCAGAAACTCAAAGTGAAGGTTTCCGCCGACAGATATGCTTCGTCTTCTGGTGGTTCGCGCAAAAAGACGATACGGCACACAGTTCGGAGCGGGGAAAGCCTGTGGTCAATCGCTCGAAAATACGGCGTAACCGTTTCGGACATTAAAAAGTGGAACGGTTTGAAATCAGAAAGGCTTGCTGTCGGGCAGAGAATTCTTATCAAAAGTGGGACTGTTTCATCGTCGGTTGTCAAAAAGAGAAAGACTTCCCGAACGAAAACACACATCGTTAGAAAGGGTGAAAGTCTGTGGTCCATCGCGAGAAAATATGGTGTATCGACATCCGATTTGAAAAGGTGGAATGAACTTTCGAGCAAAGATATCCTTATGCCAGGACAGAAACTCGTCATCAGACAGGGAGGGTCTTAAAAAAGTTCGATTTTTAAAATATTGACCGACAATTTTAATCCACTTTAATCTGGTGTATCGTTATATTTTGGCAAATATTTTAATCGGAGCATATTTAGAATGGATATTGAGAGGACCGAACAGGAAAATCGTCAGTATCGGCGTGAACTTTTTATAAAACTGCTTTTGATGCTTCGTGCTGGGGCGCTGCAACATCTCGGGCAGTTGACCAACCCAATTACAGGCGAGCGAAAGGTCAATATGGAACTTGCTCGTGAGACGATAGATATGCTCGACCTTCTGCGCGAAAAGACGATGGGGAATCTTTCCGATGCCGAAAGCGAAATGCTGAACAATTTGATTGCTGAACTTCAGGTATCCTATGTCGAAGTTTCCACAAAGGGGGCGGATGAGAATTAGCGATGATATAACTGACGATGAGTTTGCTCGCCAGCGAGAATTTATGGTGAGCGCACAAATTGAAGCGAGAGGTATAAAGGACAGACGAGTGCTGAAAGCGATGCGTGAAGTGCCGAGGCATCTGTTTATCCCCGAGAAATTAAAAAGTTCAAGTTATGACGATACGCCTTTGCCAATTGGTTATGGACAGACGATTAGTCAGCCGTATATTGTCGCACTGATGACTGAATTGCTCGAACCAAAGGGAGCAGATGAGATTCTTGAAATTGGCACAGGGTCGGGGTATCAGAGTGCTGTGCTTTCGAGAATTGTTAAAAAAGTTTATACAATTGAGCGTGTGGCTCAACTTGCTGAACGAGCCCGTAATGTGTGGAAAAAATTGGGATATGATAATATAATCTCTTATGTCGGAAATGGATGGAATGGGCTGGAGGAGCATTCGCCCTATGATGGGATAATAGTTACTGCGGCGGCGGAAGAAATTCCCGAAAATTTGTTGAATCAAATGAAAATTGGCGCTAAATTGGTGATTCCTCTTGGAACTTTTTATCAGAAATTGTGGGTAATTGAAAGAACGGAAACTGGTTTTGACAAGCGTTCTTCGATTGCGGTTCGTTTTGTCCCGTTGATAAACGATGGAGATGTGGTGTGATGTATGAAAAAAAGGAGGGAAAAAAATGCTTTTCTGGATGCTTTTAATTATTCTCTTGACAATTTCAATGATAATATCCTATTATTTAATGCCCGACAGCCCCGATGTGATAATGGTTCACGCTTATGTTATTCTGTTGATTGCGCTGGCTGTTTTGTATAGGGTATATCGAAAGATGCGCTCACGAAAATCGGAAAAGTTGCTGGAAGAACTGAACTATTTGCGAATGAAAGTTGCCCAGCTCGAGGGAGAACTTTCAATCGATGAAGATTTAGAAGATGAGGAGAGTGAAATATGACATATTGGATAATTTTAATAATTTGTTTGAACATCTTTGTGCTCTTTCAGCACGATGTCCCATCGTTCGTTAAATTGAATGCGGGGATGGTGACCGTTATTGCTTTCTTTGCACTTGTGCGGATTATCCAGAAAAAGCGCCAGCGACGAATGGAAAAACTTCTCGATGAAGTCGCACAACTTCAAAGGGAAAATGAGGAACTGCGGAAAAGACTGGGAAAAGAGAAAGAAGAAAATGTTTGATATTGGATTTGGGAGGGTAAAATGTTTATTATCATAATATTGATACTTGTCGTAGATTCGGTGATGCTCGGTATTTTTGCCGTTCAGTGCAATCGCAGTGCCGCCGAATATCTAATCCCGATGTATTTGCTGCAACTCATTGGATATGCTGCATTATACAGGATTTATTTGAAGACGAAGGGAGGAAAACGGGAAAAACTCGAAGATAAGTTGAAGAGATTACGAGAAGAAAATATCGCTCTGAAAAAATCCATCGGTGAGGATGCGGAAAAAACGAAAAACGAATGAAAATTTTTCCATAATAATAATACAATGCACAAGTCTAATTGTTCAAAGATTACTTGAAATGAAACGATCCGCAATCACTTTTACACAACTTAAATTTAATGAAACCGAATGGATTAATAAAAGCTATATTTATTTGCTTTTTTTTCTGTTTGGCCATAAATGTTTATGCATGTTCAATACTAATTGATACCACTCATTATAATGGAGAGGCTTACTTTAAACTACCCGAGATTTATTATACCTTTTTTGATACAATGACTGCCATCGGTCATTATGTAAATTGGGGAACAATTGATAGCACAATTTTTGATTATGACTACCTATTTCTGTGCTTTGCAAGAGATACACTCGGCACTGATCAACCAGGAGAAGGTATGTATAGTTGGGAAGAAATTGCTCTTATAGATAATTTTGTATTCCATGAGGGAATTCTGGTAGTCTTAGGTGAACATTGTGGAGCACCTTGATATAATCCAGCTTCTAACAGCATATTGGAAGGATTATTAGGATATCCTGTTTTAAATTATGATTTTGTTGAAGATACACTCTCATATTTTCATTCTATCCCTTCTATTCTTATTCTAAATTTTCCTGATTCACTAATTTATCGGAATATAGACACCATATGTATTGGATGCGCAAGTAGTATAGATGTGGGTCAAGGAATCATTACACTTCTTAGGGGCAGTTCAGGTAGCTATTCCTTCCTTTGTTCTGGACATGATACAATTTCTACCGAACCAGTTATTTTCGGATATGTTCATTATGGAAATGGTGTTGTCGTAATAGGCGGTGATGCATCATTGTGGAATGATGCGAACGGAATTAGAGGATAGAGGGGACGAATAAATGCACATTCCAAAGAACTTAAAAATTATCTATTTTACAGAAGTCTTATACAATATGTTATAAATTTATCCTGTCAAAAATGAAAAAAAAAAAGCCCTCTTCAACGGAAGAGGGTTTTTTAAACATTTCGATGTCTCCATAATTTAAAAAGATTATTTCACGAGCATTGTTCTTGTGGTCGCGCTGCCCGATGGCGTTGAAAGCTTGATGAAATATATCCCCGATGGAGAATTTTTGGCATTCCACATAACTGAATGGAATCCTGGTTCCATCTCGTCTTCAATCAGTGTAGCCACATTCCGCCCCATTACATCTATAACTGCAAGCTGAATTTTTTCTCGTTTAGGGAGCGAGAATGTTATTTTTGTCGTCAAGTTGAACGGATTTGGATGGTTGGGCATCAGCGCCAGAGCTGGCACATTGGCGAGTTCTGGCGAACTTATCTTATACATTCCAGCGTTGAGGGAAATTGTTCGTTCATCCGAAATTTCGAACATTTCGCCGCTGATTGCCGTGATGATGAAGTTCATCTCCGCTGGAATTGAGAACGATAGTTGCGCCGGTTTGTCGAGTTCGAGCCACCACTCTTCATCGGATGAAATGTCCCGCTTCAAGTTGAATATATCTCTTCTAAAGCGGATGCTGTTCAATTTTTCTCCATCGGGAAGAGCGGGCGGAAATACTTCATCTGCGCCGTCAAGTCCGTTCGCTGAATGCTTGCCAATGCCAAATTTCAAAATTTCCACTTCATCGTCAAGTTCGGCGGATATGGTCGCTTCCCAATCCGGTGTTGTTTTCGCCGCTGCCCGGCAGAACATTCCCCCGCCAGGAACGGATATTACAGCATCACCGAGAAGCAGTGCCCAATAGCCTTTACCAGGAATGAGATGTGAAGATTCATTGTAATAGCTTGCCCCGTTATATCCGTAAAGAGGCGTCAACAGCAATCCGCCGGGCGAAGTGCAGATGTTCGAAACGGAAATTGTGTCAATTCCAGCACCGATAAGATTCCATCCGCTATATCCGAGCCTGTCATATCGTTCAACAGGAGTGCCGGCAAATGTATATGTCGTGTCGTGGAATAGGAAAATCCAGTATCCAAATCCCTGCTGGAATTGGTCGGCAAAGTAGTATGCTCCGGTGCTGCCGTCATATCCCCACGCACCGATTGCACCAGGAAATACATCGGCGCAGGAATGATGTGTGGTAACCCGCGGCAGCGAAATCAAATTCCACCCCGAATCAAGCGGCATATCGCACCGGCGAAGGTCGGGAAGATACCATTCTATTACGAGAGATTCCATATCCGCAACGCGCCAGAGGTACATAGTGTCAATTTTCATATTGACCACGCCATTCATCTCAACTCTGCCCTCCGGAAGTGCATCAGGGTTCCAGTGAACTACCGCAAGCGTTTCCGTATCCGTCTTAATCACCCACCTGTCAGGCAGGTCATATCCCTGAACTGAACGCTTCAATTTTTCCACAGCGGGATAATCGTCGTCGTGCAAAGTTATGTAAGCATCCACTTCCGATGGCGGCGGCTCAATGTACAGAAGGTCCTGTGTCGGGTCGTATCCCTCGCTGGCGGCAGAATTGGCGCCGATTGCCACTGCTCTGTATAATGTATCTCCTGCCCTCGTGATAATGATGTCATTGAGCCAGGGCCAGATTTGCCATAGCGCGTAGAAGAAGCCGTCTCCCCAGGTGACTCTCGGATATCCGTCATTTATTCTTGCGCTATCAATTATAACTGGCGTGAAATCCCCGCCGCGGGCATTGCAGCCCGTGAGAGCGAGTAGATATACGATAATTCCCCCGTCCATATCGGTCAATGTATCAGACCACACAATCCGCAAATGCCACAGGGAATCAGGGATAACCTCTTCCAGTTGAAAATCGCCAATCGGGGCAATGGTTCCGTCATCTTCAAGCCGTTCGGGGTGGAGAAGTTCGAAATCACAGTGGAACCACACATCAACGGAATTGTAGTTCGTGCCCACAAGGCTATCTATGTAAAGGGGAACATACGCAGTATCACAGGGGGTTTGGCAGGTGTCTCCGAACCAGACATATCTTTCAATGCTGACTATGAAAAAGTCCCAGCAAAACTGTTCAAGGTGATTTGGTGGACAGTAATCGTAGTCGGGCGAGTCATCGAGATTGTTGACGCAAACTGTGTAGTGTCCATCGCTTGCGATGTCAAGTCCATAAATAGTAAATGTCAGGCTGTCCTCAAAGTGAAGCGAATCGTATGGAATAGTATCAGGACCAAGGGTTATTACAACATTTTCTTCAGAAAATACGGAAGTATCGACGCCCGAGAAGTCATCAAAGAGCCTCGCCGAGATGACGACATCTTCGGGAGAAGCCAGTGTTTCGCCCGGCGCAGGCGAAGGATTTAGTACTTCCGGCGGAACTATATCCACGACGAATGTGCACGGACCTGTGGAAGACGCGCAGCCATTGACATTTTCTATGTGGTCTATCCAGAATGTAACGGTATCGCCGTGTTCCCACGATTCCGGGGGAAAATACGAAATTCCACCGTCAGATACGACCACCCCGGAATCGGACGCGCCGAGCGTGTCATCGTTGACAATCAATACCAGCGAGGATGGAACGAGTGCGCCGTCTTCGGGATTGACAAAATTATAGACAAATCCCTGTCCATCGCAGGAAGTTATGCCTCCACAGTGGATTGGCATCGTCAGCTCAAGTGTGGGTGGACACAGCGCATCGTAAACTGTGTCGTCCGTTCCGAAGGCACCGCTTGATGCATCAAAGACGCTTACTTCAAGGTGAACCGTGTCGGTGCAGAACAGCGTTTCCCTCCATACGAATTGATAACAACAGGAATCCACAGAAATTTCTTCCCCAATCGCCGTAACGAGTTCGCTCCAATCATCGGAATACAGGTTAAACCATTTGCCGCCAGTGGAATCGCCGACATCGTAGTATCCGTCATAATAGGCTCTTGCCGGCGGCTCAAACCAGGCATAGGCGAACTGACTATCCGGCGGCGTTACCGGTATTACGATGATGCTTTCCTCACGGCAGTAGTTTATAATGGAGTCTGGAGGATATTGCATAGTTACCGAAGGTGTTTCCCCCCAGGCAGGTAGGCAGTATGTATCGTTGACAATGGGTCTCTCATCGGTGAGAAGAACAAATACCTTTTGTGCGCCGGAGCGGAATCCCGGGATAATCGAATTTGCCCTTATTATTGCTCCATACTGGTCTTCATAACCTGAACCACGCGCCGATGCAGGCCAGGTGTACATATCCATAGCCGCTTCGAATAAACAGGCGAATTCAGTTGAATCAGATGCCCACCAGTCGGGACCTGCCGCCAAATCAAGGTCACAGGCAGAAGGACCGGTGAAACTCGTCCGCACATACTCGCAGACACCATCCGGTTCCGCAGGACAACCGTTAAACACAAGTATTGCTATTTGATAGTCAACTCCTTCAAGTGCATCCACAAATTCGGGAACATGATGATATAGTGTATCCACCTCGTCGTCCATACTGGTGGAAAAATCAAACAGGAGAACGACATCTACCATCGTTGTTTCTGGCGGACATTCATTTATCAACTCAAGATTTGGCGGAACAATCGGAATCCCATTTTCGGTAAAGCCAAAATTAGTTATGCCCAATCCTCTGACATAATTTGAATCTTCATCGTAAACGCAAACTATGGCATACACAAGTGAACAACTTTCAGTATAAACCTCCGCTATGTGTGGATTAAATTCAGTCATCTCGCAGCCGTGAACGGTGATGTCCGTGCCAAAACAAAAAATCGTATCGGGACCTTCTGTCTCCCACATCCAGAGGCTGTCGTAACTCGTATTCGAGCCCGTTATTACCAGGTCGAGAATGCAATCTCCATCAAGGTCGGCGACAACAGGTGATGTGTGAACTTTCGTTCCAATGCGTTCCTGGTCAACAATCGCGGCATCACCTGTTATGTCATATAAGTATCCTGTTGAATCTTCGTTAGCGCCAATGAATATATGAAGAACATTACCAGTGTGTGGATAGAAACCAGTTCTTCTGATATCGTGTCTGAAAAATGGCCAGGGCGCATTGTCGTCCGGGTCGCCGGCGAGAGCAGGAGAAGATATTATAGAATCACCCAAATCGAGATACCATTCGAGCGAAGGACCTGATGCGGGAGTATAGTTAAAAACTTTTAAATATCCATTTCCAATTCCTGCAACCACTTCGAACACACTGTCGCCATCCACATCGCCGATTGCGACCGACGAATAAATTCTGCCGCCGTGAGAATATGTCGATATTTCATCCGGGTCGATTGTGCCGCTGGCGTCTTCATCTCCATCGATGAAGTAAAGTGTTCCGTTGTATGCACCGATGACCACCTCATAATCTCCGTCGCCGTCGAAATCCGCAGCAGAAGGGGATGCGGAAACGCCGTCGCTGCCCGTATTGTATTCCCACAGCAGCGAACCATTTCTGCCGTCAAGACAGATTATTTTGCCGTTATCAGAACCGACAGTCCAATCGCTCCAGCCAACGCCAAACACGACATCGTAATTTCCGTCGTCGTTCATATCGACAATGCAGGGCGTGGAAATGACAGGGCAGTCCGTCGGATAATACCATAATACATCCCAATCTACTCCATCTGTCCCACCAGGTGGCGATGGGTAACCCGACCATCCGGGTGATGTAATTCCATCATCCATTCCATCGGATGGGTCTGCCTGAAAACACCACATTCCATAATGTGAATACGCATTGCAGCCAATGGCTATTTCAAGTCCATCGACATCGGGCACGAGGTCTGCCACTGCAGGAGAAGAATGCCATCCATAAGGTCCATTTAAAAATAGTGGCGATGGAAATGTCCACAGAAATGTGCTTCCAAACCTATCAATTGCCTCCACATTCCATCCGCTTGTCGTTCCTCCAATTATTTCGGGTATTCCATCGTCGCCATAGAAATCGAGAACGGCCGGGGACGAGCGCGATTCATCCGTTCCTGTGCCGCGATACCATTCGAGATTGCCCTGGCTGTCGAGACAACGCCAGACACCCTGAGAACTATCGGATGGGTCTTCCGGATTGCAATATTCATCACTTCCGATGACGACTTCCAGATTATCGTCCGCATCCGTTCCAACCGAATTCACATCGGGCAGGTCAATCAAAGCGGCAGAAGAACCATATAACATCCTATCGTAGCCAATGCCAAGAGAATCCAATCCAGAAGAAGGCGCTTCGCCGTATGTCCATTTTAAATCGAGTGAGCCAGCAACACTCGCAAGCAGGACAACAAGCAAACCTGTTAAAATGATTGAGTATTTCATACAAACCTCCCTATTTCCATATCACTAAAATTAGTTTATTTTTTATTATCTTGCAACAGTAATAGTTCCGTCGCACACGATTTCGCCATCCGCTTCGATAACATATAGATAAAGCCCTTCTGGCACGGGTTTGCCATTATTGTCGAACCCATCCCAGCGGGCGAGTTTTTTCGCATTTTCCCCCGCGGGAACGGAAATTTCTCTTATTAAAACATCGTGTATATTGAAAATGGAAATTGTTAATTTGTCATATCCCATACCGGGAGCGAAAAACTGGCAGTAGTCGTTTTTACCATCACCGTTTGGAGTGAATGGATTTGGCATTCTTGCGCAGGGCATATCCGTTGGAAGAATGAAGAACCATCTGTATATTGCGCAGTTTGGTCCGCAGGTGTCGGGTTTGTCGCATAGATTGGCTACTATATCGACAGTTTCGCCAGGGAACCAGGAAATGCCGAAGTTTTTTGGGTCAAAAGTCACTTCCGCATAGAGCGAATCTGAAGAAATTTCGGAAAGAACCTGTTCGAGCGGGAAATTATATCCCCCAAAACTGACAGTTGATGAATCCACCCACAAGCCAGCGAGATTGTCGAATATTTCTATCGAAACATCTTGCTGTTCGTTATATGTATGACAACTATCCTGTGGGTATGTCATCTGTGCAGAGGGCGGCGAATAGTCGATGAAAAACTGCCATTCCACAGGGCTGTTTTGAAGATGATTTCCATAAATATCGTCGGCGGAAATCAGTTCGACTGTGATTGTTTCGCCATCTGCCCAATAATTAAGTGGTGGGGAGAAAAACAAAGTATCATTTCTGAAAGAAAGTTCGCTATCGGCACAGACGAATGTATCCCCGCCGAAAACCGCAACTATCGTGGTGCTGTCAACTCCCTGCGTGTCCGTGATGGCTATCCAGATTCCCTGCGGATTACAGGCGGATACTATGTCTTCAGGTGGCGTGATAGGTTCGGCGATAGGACCGTTTCCACTTACGAGATACCAGTAAACATAAGTTGTGCAGTTTGGACCACAGGAACAGCCGTAATCATATATCGAATCGCAGACATTTGCGAATACGACCACAGAATCGCTTTCGGAAACGGATAAATCTGCCGATAGAGAACCGGCAACGAAAAGTGAATCGTAGGTGTCGTCGCTGTGGTATAAGATAACGACGAGCGATGAGACATCCTCCATCACGCCAGCAGGTTCGTCTTCCGCCGTGTATTCGATGTGAAAACTGCCCGATGGCACAGCCGCTCCAACGGATGGCATTCCCGATGCGGGAGATACAACTGGCGGCTCGATGTCAACGAGAAATGTGATTGTATCAGCAGTGTAAGTTGTGCAGCCGTAGTTGGTAAATATCGAATCGAGGACGACAATAACGCTGTCTAAGTGTTCCCAGTTATGCCATACATTCACGATGACCGTATCGAGTGGAACGATGTTGAAGTTCATTGTATTTGACACCCCCTGAACGGCAAAGTGCATTTCACTCCCATCTCTGTGGAAAATGTTTACACTGGCAAATGTGAAAGAAGTATCCGGTCTATCCCAGTATGTAGTTTCTGCATAGGCAAATACAGCTGCCTGTTCGGGACAGGAAACAATCGGGATTACACCATCGTTTGTGTCCACCGGACACAGCGGCCAGGAAACCATTTCCCGGCAATTAAAACAATCGGGATTATAGAGGTCTGTTCCAAGACAGTATATTATATCCGGAGAACCTCCCCAAGGGTTATTGCACACGGTGACCACCAGCTCGAGCTGGCAGTCGAGGTCTATGTCCGCAACTATTGGCGATGTGTGAATATGTTCACCCAGATGGACTATATCTTCGACGGAACCAGATATGCCATTTAATCTATATACATTGCCGCCCATTGTGCACACAAACGCGTAAATTTCTTCGCTTGTGTATGGGTACACATTGTTTCGCATAGGATTTGCGCAGAAGTGCGTCCAGCAATATGGGTCTCTCGGGTTCGCTATGGCAGGCGATGAAACAATTGCCCCATCCAGTGTAGTTGTCCATATTGTCGTTGCTGTTGTGGGAGGAGAATAAGAAAGGCATTTCACATCTCCCGAACTTGAAGCAGCGATAATTTCGAAGATGCCATCATTATTTACATCGGCGATTGCACAGGACGAATGAACAGGTCCTCCCATATAGACTGTCGTCATTTCAGCAGGGGAAATATTGCCATCTCCATCTTCATCGCCATCTATAAGATAGAGATTTCCATCCTGCGCGCCGACGATGATTTCGAGGTCGCCATCTCCATCAAAATCTGCAAGCGCCGGTGAAGCATCCACAACGGGTTCTGTTCCCCCCGTCGAAAAACGCCATCTCAAAGCGCCCGTTGGTCCATCAATGCAGTAAATGTTTCCGCCCGTTTCCTCAACAAATAGACCATAGGTATGTTGGTATCCATCTCCAACAACAACATCCATATCGCCATCTCCGTCCATATCTCCAACCGCTGGCGTGGAAATTACAGAGGCATCTGCATCGAACTTCCATATAACATCCCAATCCGTGCCTTCGCTGCCGCCAGTTACTCCGTATCCCGCGAAACAATCGTGGTCTGTGGGTATGCCGTAGAAAATGCCGTCGTCCGCTCCGTCGGATGGGTCAGCCTGAAGGCACCAGACAGATGAGCAGGAATTGTTTCCAATCACTACTTCGAGCCCCGACACCGACGGCACAATGTCCGCTATGGCGGGAGATGAATGCCACATATACGGTCCGCCTGTTTGCGGAGGAGATGGAAATGTCCATAAAAAATTCCCGTGTCTGTCCATCATTTCCACATTCCATCCGCTTGTCGTTCCGCCAGCAATCTCTATGTGTCCATCTCCCACATTATAGAAATCCAGTGCGGCGAGTGAACTGCGGGATTCATCGGTGCGAGTATCCACAGCCCATTCCAGATTGCCAGGCGCATCTATACAGCGCCATATACCAACAGCATAGGCGCCGAGTTCGGGGAAAAAGCTGGAATATTCATCGCTTCCAGTCACAATTTCAAGGCATTCATCAGGTTCGCCTCCGACAGAATTTACATCGGGTCCAAGGTCCACAGCAACAGGCGACGCCCCAAAAGTCATCCTGTCGTAGTTTTCAACCTCTGTGTAAGTCCATTTTACGGTAAAGGCAAAAAGATTGTTCAAAATGAACAATGTACTAAATAACCAGTTTTTCCACACCATTGTTTGTCCTTATGAAGAATTTAGTTGATTATGTTAATTATAATCAAATTTATCTCGCCACAGTCACAGTTCCATCGCACACGATTTCGCCATTCACTTCGATAATATATAGATAAAGCCCTTCTGGAACGGGTCTGCCGTTATTGTCGCGCCCGTTCCAGCGGGAAAGTTCCTTTGCTCCAAAGTTTCCACCGCCAGCGGAAATATTTTCCACAGGGACATTTATCTTCGCTATGAGGACATTGTGGAGGTCGAAAATGTAGATGGTTGCGGATTTGTATATCAAACCAGGAAAAGTGAACTGAACATAGTCGTTAATTCCATCGCCGTTCGGCGTGAATGGGTTTGGCATTCTGCCGCAACCAAAAGGCGGCGGAAGATAGAACACCCAGCGATATTCAGCACAATTTGGACCGCACAAATCGGGCGAATCGCACAGGTGTGTAAATATCTCTATTGTATCGCCCTCATACCATCGCAACCCAAATTGTTCGGGCGCAAAGGCAATAGTCCCCGAAAGGGAATCTGGAGAAATATATGAGAGAACCTCCGCCAATGTGTATATATTGTCATCTATGATGACATAGGATGAATCCACCTCAATGCCGGCAAGATTGTCCGAAATGCTTATCTGAATTTGCTGATATTCATCAAGAGTATATGCGCTGTCGTCAGGGACAACTATGCTGGCGAGCGGCGGAGAATAGTCGATGTAAAATGTCCACGAAATCGGGCTTTGAAGCGCAGTGCCGTAAATATCGTCGGCGGCGATTAGTTGTACGAACACAGTTTCTCCGTCGCTCCAATAATCGTCGGGCGGGCGAAAAAACAGAGTATCATTTATGTAGGACAGTTCTTCATCCGAACAGCGAAAAGTGTCACCGTTGAACACCGCCACAATCGTGGAACTATCGACACCATCGCTATCGGTAATCGAAATCCATATTTCCTGCCCAAGGCAGGCGGAAATGCCATACGGAAATATCGGTTCAGCAATTGGTCCTTCGCGAAGGTGAATTGAAAAACTCCAGCAGGTATCGCTGTAGTTCGGCGGACAGTAGTCGTAATCGGGGTCATCGGGAATTGAATCCACACATATTTCAACGCTGTCGCCATTGCGCAGTGTCGTAAGTTCAATGAACATATATGGATGGTCGCTGTATATGAAGACATTCGTCGTCTCGCCGTTCACGATTACAGTAAAGTTATCGTTCCCGACATCTTCCCAGCGCACACCTGCGATGCTGTCGTATATTCTTATAGACGCCGTGATTTCAACGGTTTCCATAATTGTATCGGGCGGTGGAAAAATGTCGAAGAAGACAGGCGGCTGCAAATCTACGATGAAGCAACAGGTATCGCCCGCAATCGGACATCCAAGTGTGTCGAATGCCTGCATCAGCATTGTGCAAACTGTATCGCCGTTTTCATAATCGTGCGAAGGGGTGAAATTGAGGGATAATGTGTCTCCAGTTCCTTCCAGTGTGAGTTCATCGTTTTCAAGGGTTAAGACGCCGTATCCTGAAACCTCGAAAATAAGCGAAGATTCATCAATTTGAAAATATTCATCTCCGGCGATGATGTCCATATTTGTCCATTGGCGAGCGCAGGTTGTAATTCCACCGCAGCTATCGGGAAAGACAAACTCCGCCCATCCAGGACAGGGCGGAACATAGACCGTGTCATCGCGTCCGTAATTGATGTCGCCGTCAAATACATCGACGGCAAGGTGATTCAAATCATTGCAGAACTGCGATTCGCGATAGCGAAATAGATAGCAGCAGGGCAGACTTTGAATGGCAACACCTATTTGTGTAGCCAGTGAATCGTAATCGTCTGAATAGAGATAAAACCATCTTCCACCTGTTGATTCCGCTGCGATTGGATAGCCTTCATAGTATGCCCTTGAAGGGGACTCCCCGGTTGCATAAGCAAATTCGCCATCCTCTGGTGTGACGGGAAGAAGAACGATATCATTCGCCTGACAGTATGCGATGATGGAATCAAGCCCGACATCCGTCCAACTATATAGGGGTGAGGAACAATTCAAACTGTCCACAATAGGCCTTTCATCAGTGAACAGGACGAATGCTTTGAGCGCGCCATCCCGGAAATCAAGAGCTTCGTTTGCGCGGACAACAGCGCCGTATTGGTCTTCTGTTCCCGAGCCGCGCAAAGACCAGGGCCAGGTGTACATATCATTTCTAACCGCTCTGAAAAGGCAGTTAAATTCGGTGAGGTTGGAAGCCCACCAATCGGGTCCTGTCGCACTATATTCGCAGGTTGAACTGGAAAAATCAGTTCGAGCGATAAGTCCCACGCCGTCAAGTTCGCCAGGACAGCCATTAAAAACCCAGCAGGCGATTCGATATTGAAGTGCCCCAAGTGCCGCGACAAAAGAAGGTATCGCGCCAAAGAACATAGCCACTTCGTCATTCATACTGGTTGAAAAATCGAGGAGAAGCACAATATCAACCATTGCACTTTCCGATGGACAGGTATTCAAAATTTCCAGCGATGGCGGAACAACCTGAATCCCATTTTCGTAAAAGGCAAAGTTTTCAAGGTTTAAGTCCTTCACATAGTAATGTGCGCTGTGAACACATACTTCCGTGTAAACAAGTGTGCAGCCCTCCACCCAGTTGTCGGCAATTTCCACCCATAGCGTGTCCTCTGTAAGTTCGACAGTGAAGCAGGAATCGAGAATGTTCGGCGAACAGAAATCGGGAGAATCTTCGGCGTGGATGCAAATTTCGTGCGTGCCAACGCTCCAGCCCGAATATGGCAGAACCGCAAAGCCGACATCGGAAATCGTTTCCCAAAGCGAAAAAGTATCGTCATCATCTACCACAATGAAGCAGTTTGCCGTATCTATCCCTGTTTCATAATCGCGGACGAATATTTTTGCCGAGTCGCCACTGCTCAATAATTCACCCGTAGGTGGATATATCAGGTTTGCTATCGGCGGGTCAACATCGAATACCGCATCGTAGTTCTCGTCGATATTGTGCCCGCAGGAATCTTCAATGTGGACTGATATAGTATGTGTTCCCGATGTCCAGAAACCCGATGACGGCGAAAATATGAGCCTATTGCCTTCAAGAGAAAATTCCGGCGATGTCAAATCGTAGGTTGCCCCATCTATTGTGATTGTTATGCTTGAGGAATCCAATCCACATCCAGGATGTTCTCTTCCCAACGACAACCAATACACCGCGTTTAAGACCAATTGTTTATTATCGAAATCATCCCAGCATACAGGAATACCGCCGAATATGAGAGGTCCGTTGCTTATGAGGTGTTCTTCTCCTGCGGCAAAAATTCTTCCGCCGAGGGATGAATCTGCGGCGGCAATACATTCATCATCATCGGTTATGACGACCTGCTGTCCCGCAGAAGAAGATATTGGCATAGGTTTGTATGTAGATATGTCTGTGATGCCCTCGCCCAGAGGATGAGATGTAATATTTGATATGGTGTCATAAATGGTCAATCGCGGCGGAGAATAATTCATTCCTGCGATGCTCAATATCGAGTTATGAACATCGATTTCGGACAGGTCGCCAGCGTGAGCGCGCACAATCGAAAAAATGCCGCCGCCCGATGTTAGAAACGAGTTTACGGTATCTATTTCTTCTGACGAAAAAATTCTGCCAGGATATCCGTATAAGATGAAAATATCATAGCTGTTGAGAACATCGGATAAATCCGTCGATGATGGGACGATATCGACGGCAAAGCCAAGCGAAATGAGGGTATCCACAAATCTTCCCCAGTCGCCTGCGTCATATCCCGATGGACTTTCGCCAATTTCCGACGGCGGTTCAAAAACGAGAATTCTGACACCTGTTGAACCAGCAGGGACAACAGTGAACGATATTGTCTGGTCATCGCAGGCAATTACCGAACCATCCACAGGCGGAATGATGGGATGGAGCAGTATATTTTCTGCATCTGCATTTATGAGGATAACAAATATTATAATAT
>JAGHAI010000149.1 GCA_021161555.1 bacterium | reverse complement strand
TCTCTGTCGCGCTCAAATGGCGGTCTATATGGATGTTTTGGTTCAGGATAATGGCCGCGGCTGTCGGAATTGTGCGTAGCGTACGGAGCAAGCCAGAGCATTTCACGCCGCTCCCAATCGTTTTCCCATATAATTACATTCATCGTGAATTTCTCCCCATTTGATTGATTACTTTCCACCTGTGTTTTCGGCTGGCGCAGGAGCAGATGCTCCCGCTGGCATATTATATCTTCCGCCGCCCGGGGAACCTATGTAAAAATTAACCGCCATAATCAGGATGACAAATACCACGCTCAATATCGCAGTTAGTTTGGTTAAAAAATCCATTCCACCTCTCCCGCCAAAAAATGTTCCAGCGCCAGTGGAACCGCCAAACGCCGCTCCAAGTCCGCCCTGGCTGCGCGGCTGAAGAATGATTGAGATAATCAAAATTACAGCATCAAGCGCCAGCAAGCCCACCAAAATATACAGAACCATTGTTCCTCCTCATTTATTCTTTTTTCTTCTTTTTCCTGTCCGATGGTTTTTCATATACCTTGTCTATCAGACCGTATTCAAGTGCTTCATACGGGGACATAAAGAAATTTCTATCCGTATCGCGCTCGATTTTTTCAATTGGCTGTCCCGTATGGTATGCAAGGATTTCGTTCAGTATTTGTTTCATCTTCTGCAGTTCGCGGGTGTGAATTTCGATATCGGTTACCTGTCCCTGCACGCCGCCCCAGGGCTGATGAATCATCACGCGGGAGTTCGGCAGTGCTGTTCTTCTTCCTTTTTCTCCGCCAGCGAGCAGAACCGCAGCCATAGAAGATGCCTGCCCGACGACTGTTGTCGCAATTGGTGCTTTGGAAAACTGCATTGTATCGTATATCGCCAGCCCCGATGTTACATATCCACCAGGGGAGTTGATATAGAGGGAAATCGGCTTGTTCGGGTCTTCTGCTTCGAGAAACAACATCTGCGCGACTATGAGGTTGGCAACTTCATCGGTTATCATTGTGCCGAGAAAAATAATCCTGTCCTTCAACAGCCGTGAATATATGTCAAAAGCCCGTTCGCCTCTGCCTGTTTGTTCCACGACGATTGGAACGAGTTGTCCAGAGCCGTTCTTATCAACATCAGACATATTTACCTCCTTATAATTTATAAAATTTGCAAAATTTTGTTCTATTTCGCAAGTATTTTCTTGATGTCGGCTAAATAAATGATTATTGTTGATATACAATTGTTCAATATTAGTATCCAATATTAACTTAAAAATCGCAAAATCCCAATATTAAAATGCTTCGCAGGATAATATTTATAATCGGCGCTGTCTGGTGGTTTGGAACGATGTATTTCATCTATTCTGGTTCGCAGAAGGGGAAAAAAGTCACCCTGCCCGAACTTGACATCGTTGTTGTCGGAAAATTTGAAAAGCAGGAGTGGTTTTCCATCTACTTGCGCGGCGAAAAAGTGGGATATTCATCCAAAAGCGTTCAAATTGTCGGAAAAAAACCGATGGTTACCGATGTTTCATATCTTCGTTTGCCCGTCGGTGGAATTGTTCAGGAAGTCTATGCCACAGGCATCACGACTCTTGATACCGACTACTCCATACAGTCATTTTCGTTTGAAATTCAGGGGGGAGATTACATCACTTCTGCCGATGGGAAAATAGATGGGAACATATTGAATGTGAAAATTCGCACGGGTGAAAAGACCGATTCTATGCGATTTGAATTGTCGGGTAAAATTTATTCCCCTTCGATGCTGCCCGAAATGTATGCTTCTTCCGTCGAGAAGAACGAACCAATTAAAGATGTGCCGACTTTCGACCCGTTCACGCTGTCGGAATCGAGATACGAAATTATATCCATAAAAAATTCGTTGAGAAAGGTTATGGGAGAGACCAGAGAAGCATTGATACTTACTGTTCGCGCAATGGGGCTTGAATCTGAAATGTGGATTTCTCCCGATGGCGAATTGCTTTATGAAAGGGGACCTGGTGGGTTTGAGCAGTTCCGCGAAAGCCAGAAAAGTGCTCTGGAATTTGACCTGTCGAAGTCGGGCAATTCAGATATCCTCACTGGCTTTGCAATTCCTTCCCTCTGGAATTTTGCCATCAGCCCGAGGAATGCTAAGTATGGTGTTTATTTGCTGGATGGTTTCCCTGAAAAAATTCTCGAATTTTCCGACTTCAATCAAAAAGTTATCGGCGATACACTGTTCGTTTGTGCCGATGGATTTTCCGAAAAAAATTATTCTCCTAACCCCGAAGATACGACGGAAGAACCATTCATCCAGTGCAACGACCTGCGAATAGTGAAGGCGGCAAGGAAAATTGTAAAAAGTGAAGTGGATACATTGAAGATGCTCATAAAAATCAATGACTATCTTTTTGAGCATATAAAGAAGGAATATCAGACATCAATTCCTTCCGCCGTTGATGTTTTGAGGAAGATGCGAGGCGATTGCAACGAACATTCGACGCTATTTGTCGCTCTTGCGCGGGCGCTGAAAATACCTTCACGAATAAATATTGGAGTTGTATATCGCGAAGATGGATATTTTTATTACCACGCGTGGGTTCAGGCGTATGCAGATGGCAGATGGCACACTTTTGACCCGACATTTGGGCAGTATCCCGCCGATGCTTCGCACATAAAAATGTTGTCGGGAAATCTTCAAAAGCAAATTCAAATTCTTCGCCTCGGACAGGTGGGAATTGAGATTTTGAAAGTCGATGAAAAATGCCAGCGATGAAAAACATAGCGCTTCTCGGTTCAACGGGTTCCATTGGAACACAGACACTCGATGTGGTTTCGCATCTCGAAGGTTTTTTTAAAATTCGTTCCCTTGCCGCGGGGAAAAACATTGCGCTTCTGTCGGAACAGGCGGAAAAATTTTCGCCCGAAAGGATTTCCGTCGCAGACGAGAAAGATGCTAAAATGCTGCGAAAAAAGTTTTTAGATGTAGAAATTTTTTCTGGCGAAGAAGGGTTGTGCAAACTCGCTTCCGATGACGATGTGGATATAGTTGTCAACGCGGTCGTCGGTGCTGCGGGGCTTGTGCCGTCCCTGTGCGCAATCGAAAAGGGGAAGAGACTATGCACGGCGAATAAAGAATCGCTGGTTATGGCAGGCGAACTTTTGACTTCGCTTGCCCGGAAAACTGGCGCTGAAATTTTTCCAATCGATAGCGAACATTCTGCTCTGTGGCAGGCAATGCTTTCGGGCGAAAAATCCGAGATAAAACGGCTCATTTTAACTGCGTCGGGTGGTCCGTTTTTCAAAAAAAATGTCGATTTTGAAAAAATTACCCCGCAGGATGCTCTAAAGCATCCAAATTGGTCAATGGGGAAGAAGATAACCATTGATTCGGCGACGATGATGAACAAGACGCTCGAAATAATAGAAGCGCACTGGCTTTTTAACATTCCGCCAGAAAAGATAGATGTATTGATACATCCGCAGTCAATCGTCCATTCCATTGTGGAATTTGTGGATGGCTCGCAAATAGCGCAGATGTCAATTCCCGATATGCGGCTGCCAATTCAATATGCGCTGACATATCCCAGGCGGTATCCCTCATCTGTGGGAACTCTCGAACTGTGGCGAAACGCAAAACTCGAATTTTTCAAGCCCGATATGGAAGAATTCCCTGCGCTAAAACTTGCCTATCGAGTTCTCAAACTCGGCGGCACTGCGCCTGCAATACTGAACGCGGCTAACGAAGTGGCGGTGTCTGCTTTCCTCGAAGAAAAAATTGCATTTAATCATATTTTTAAAATCGTCGAGAGCGCTATCGAAGATGTAAAACCTGAACCTGCAGATTCAATTGAAAAAATTTTGATGGCGAATGAAGTTGCAAAAAAATATGCGTTGGAAAAAATTATGAGCGTTGAACAGGGTTGAAAGAAACTATTTTTTTAATATAAAT
>JAGHAI010000050.1 GCA_021161555.1 bacterium | reverse complement strand
GGTTATCTTATTATAATAATAGTTGTGTATGCAGTTTAATTTTCATAATTTTGATTCAATCAACATTAAAATATAGAGGTAATTATTATGAATTTAAACAATTCACTTAAAACCGAATGTATCGAGATTGGGCTCAAAGTTTCCAGTAAGTCGGAAGCACTTCGTCAGATTGCAAGGATTGCAAAAAGATGCGCTGTGCTTTCGGAAGTTGATGAAGAGCAACTCTTTTCCGCCTTTCTCGAGCGTGAGGAATTGGGAACCACCGGTTTCGGAAGGGGAATTGCAATTCCACACTGCCGCATTGAAGGAATTGACCAATTCGTTGTCGGCATTATCACTGTTCCCGACGGAGTTGATTTCGATTCTATCGATGGTGAAAGGGTAAACATAATTGTGTTTATCGTTGCTCCTGCCGCCGAATCGAGCGAGCACATAAAACTGTTATCGCGCATATCTCACATCTTGAACCTGCCTGGCATAAGGGAAGAAATTTTAAAATCTCATTCGCCAGATGTGCTTCGTGAAAATTTTCTGCGGCACATTCTTGAAGAAGAGGAACCAAAAGCACAGATGGAGAAGAAACTTTTTCATATCTTCGTGCAGAACGACGATATGTTTCGTGAAATATTGCAGGTGCTTTCTGCCATTGCATCGAGTTCTCTATTTGTCATCGAGGCGAAGAACACGAGAGAATATCTCGCAAAAACTCATCTATTTTCGGCGTTCTGGAAGGACGAAAAATTGTTTTCAAGCAAGGTTATTCTCGCAGTGGTGGATAAAAGATTGGTGAATGAGACCATACGCCAGATTGAAAGAATAACCGGTGTCCTGGAAAGATGCCGAAATGTTCTGCTGATTGTTCAGGATACATTTTTCGTTTCGGGCAATATTGAAACCTGATTGAGGATATCGCAATGGAATATCATATATCGAAATTGCTGCTCATTGGCATAGCGATAATAGTATCGTATTATTTTGGCGAAATAGCGCGGAAGTTAAAGCTGCCATCCCTTACGGGCTATATGGTGGTCGGTGCGATTTTTGGCGAATCGCTTTTGAACATTTTCAACGATGCAGTGCTTGATAGTTTTTCCTTTATGACGGAGATCGCGCTGGGTTTCGTCGCATTTCTGATTGGAATTGAACTAAATCTCGATTCCTTGAAGAAACAGGGGTTTGGCATTATCGCAATCATATTTTCCGAATCGTTTTTTGCGTTTATCCTTGTGTTCGTCGGATTGTATGCTCTTACAGGTGATGTTTCTCTCGCTCTTATATTTGGGGCGATGGCACCAGCCAGTGCGCCTGCTGGAACAGTTGCCGTAATTCAGGAATATAAGGCAAAGGGCTCTTTGACAAAAGCATTATATGCTGTGGTCGGCTTCGACGATGGACTGGCGATAATCATTTACGGAATCGCTTTCGCATTTGCAAAGAGCATAATTATGCGCGAGACGACAAATGCAAGTTTGAATATTCTTGCTTCGTCTATTGAACCATTGAGAGAAATTGGATTGAGCCTCGTTCTGGGAACGATTTTCGGGTTCATTTTCTGTCAACTCGTCAGAGCATTGAAGACAGTCGAAGCGATTTTGATAATCGTCTTCGGTTCAATAATCCTTATCACGGGATTGTCTGTTACTCTGCACATATCTCTTATTTTGACGAATATGATGGTTGGCTTTGTTTTGGTGAATACGCGCAGGCAGTCGCTCGTCGAAAAAGTGAGCGAGCAACTTAATTTGATTATGCCGATACTATTCATAATATTTTTCTTTCTTGCCGGAGCGCATCTTCAGCTTAAACAACTGCCCCATCTTGGAATGATAGGCCTGGTTTACATATTTTCTCGTTCGGCAGGGCTTATAGGCGGAGCGAGGTTTGGCGCAGTCATTGGCGGAGTTGAGGAAAAGATAAAAAAATATCTCGGGCTCGGGATTTTATCGCAGGCTGGTGTGGCCATTGGTCTGGCGCTTATTGTTAAGCACGAACTGGAACGCATCGGGACGCCGCACGCAAACAAAATCGGCGCCGCCGTGATTATGACCATAACAGCTACAAGCATATTTTTTGAAATTCTCGGTCCAATTCTAACCAAAATTGCACTGGAAAAGGCGGGCGAAATAACAAAAGGGGAAAAATAAACAGATATGATTGAATCTATATTAAATTTTATCGTTCAGATTCGCGATATCTTCAACCATCACATATTGTTCAGTCTTGCGGGGCTGCTTCTGGTTGGATATGCCTTCGGAAAAATCGCCGAAAAGTTTCATCTGCCCGCGATAACAGGATTTATTATCGCTGGTTTTGTACTGGGAAAATCCTGCACTCAAATCGTCCATCCTCATATGGAAAAATACCTGACCAGTGTCACCGAAATTGCGCTGGGGATAATCGCCCTCACAATTGGCAGTGAATTTTCAATTCAGAAGTTAAAAAGGCTGGGCTGGAAAATTATGCTCGTCACATTTTTCGAGCAAATGTTCGCTTTTATCTTCGTGTCGGTCGGACTTTTATTATTAAGAGTTCCGCTGGTTAATGCTCTTCTCTTCGGTGCAATATCTTCTGCTACCGCACCGGCGACAACTGTGGTCATAGTTAGAACTCTTCGTGTCAGGGGGGAATTCGTGGATTATCTGTATGGTGTTGTGGCACTTGACGATGCGGGATGTATCCTTCTTTTCAGTCTGGTCTTTGCGCTTGTGAGCGTTCTCGTTGGGGCGGGAACTTCTTCGCAGGTGGGAATGATGATTGGAAAAGGGTTTCTGTCCATTATTTATGCGCTTCTTGTGGGGCTTGTCGGCGGAATTATTCTTCACGCCATAACAATCAAACAGCCCCATTCAAACGAACTTATGATATTGAGTTTCGGAATGATTTTCTTGACGACGGCTGTCGCAATATCTCTGCATCTTTCGCCGCTTTTGAGCAATATGATGGTCGGAACTGTGATAATCAATCTATCCCGACGGAATGAGCGCATTATCAGGGCGTTTGAGCCTATGACACCGCCGCTGTATGCCGCTTTCTTCGCAATAGCAGGAACCGAACTTGAAACGGGAATGCTGACCAATATCACCGTTCTCATAACAGGATTTGCCTATATCATTTTCCGCGGTATGGGTAAATATCTGGGCGCTTCTTTAAGTTGTATGATTGTCAGGGCGCCTGAAAAGGTGCGCAAATTTCTGGGATTATGTCTGCTGCCGCAGGCTGGCGTCGCCATCGGGCTGGTGCTATTTCTCGAAACGACGCCAATCTTCTCCTCTCTTCCCCCAGATGTGGCAGAATCTATGACGATGCTGACAAATGTTGTTCTGTTTTCCGTATTTATCAATGAGATTGTCGGTCCGCCGCTGTCGAAAATTGGGCTTGTGAAGGGAGTGTTGAAGTAAAACATATATTTGATTTCTTTGAAAAATAATTTAATTTTTTATGAGTAAATTTTTTGTGGAGGGTTAATGGACATTGACATTTTTTCAATACTGCCGAAGGAATGCTGTGAAGTTAATTTAAAATTTCGCAGTAAGGACAAAGTCCTGCGCGAAATTGCTTCAATCGCCAGGAGGTCTGATGTCCTTGCCGATATTTCAGAGGAAACGATATATGAGTTGCTGAAAGCCAGAGAGGAACAGGGCAGCACTGGCATAGGCGGTGGTCTGGCGATACCGCATACCGCAGTTCCCGGATTGGAAAATTTTTTGCTGGTGCTTGCCATATCCCGTCGTGGGGTGAACTTCGACGCCATCGATAGAAAAAAAGTTCACATCGTAGCTGCACTATTCGGTCCTGAGGGAATGCCGAAATTACACCTTCAGCTTCTTGCTCAGCTGTCGCATACATTGAAGGATGAGAATGTTAGAAGGGAATTGATGAAATCGCCCACTTCTCTTTCTCTATATGAAAGTTTTATGAGGCAGGCACGCCCCACAAAGTCAGCGCAGGAAGAGGGAATATGCAAACGAAAAGTTGTGTTTTTAACCTTACAAAAAAGCGACCTTTTTGAAGATATTATAGAATACCTGGCGGAATTGGGTTTAAGCGGTGCAACTGTTGTCGAATCAAAAGGAATTAGAAGCATATTATCCGGTCTTCCGTTGTTCGCCGATTTCATAAGGGTTTTCGGCGATAGTGTGGACGAAAATCGCATAATAATTTTCACAATTCACGAGAATTTACTCGACGATGTTGTGGAAGGGATAGAGAAAATCACGGGGGATTTAAGCAAGCATACTGGCGCTATGATTATGGTTATAGAACCCGTGCTTTTGAAAGGCACACTCGAACTTGTATAAATGACAGAGAGAGCGAAGATAAAGGTTTTTGTCTGGGAGCATTCTCCCGAGCTCGCAGCTCAAATATCGTCAATTATAAGCGATGCAAGCTTTCAGCTTGCGGAAATCGAAAACGCCGATGTGGTTGTCGTCGGTCCCAGCATAGACGAACAGGCGATAATTAGCAGGCAGAAATCTATGCCTGAAAAAGGTTATGTGTTGTTGGCATCTGAGCTTGACAAAGATTTTTTTAAAAAAGCCAGCATTCTGTTCGAAGTTGTATCGACAGATTCTCTAAAAAGTTTGCCTGACGCGGTAAGCAGGGCGCTGACGAGAGTCGCGCACAAATTCGAGCGCAGGATAGAAGTGCAGCAGAGCGAAATTGCAAATTTGCTCGGAATTAGTGATGACAATATTTTGTCGAATATGGACAGAATACAATCTCTTCTTTTGAACATACCACTCGGCATCATTTTCATCAGCAGACAAAAGGGCGTGTTGGGTATGAACGCGCAGGCTGAACAAATTTTGCAGACATCCCGAACGGAAATTATTGGGCTTTCCGTCGATGAGTTCAACGAAAAATTTAATATTTTGAAAGGCAGTGGCAATTTACTCCCCTCTCTCGACAATACAGACAGGCCGCTGATATTTTTTGAGCATCTTAAAAATGATGTTGCTGTGGAAATATATCTGTCTTCTGTGGGTGATGGAGACGAGTTCGTTTTAATATTAAATGACATTACAGAGGAAAACAGGGAACGGGAGTGGTTGCACAGTCTTCTGAGTGCTATTGGAGATGGAGTTCTCGTTCTCGATAGGGACAGGAAAATAGTGTGGTCGAACAGGGTGGTTTCAGAATGGTTTGGAGATAAATTATCTGATATGCCGACGCACTGCTACAATCTCTGGGCAAGTTCTGATAGAGTTTGTCCCAATTGCCCTGCCGTGAAAGTTTTTGAAAATGGCGAAATTGCCAGATATACGGAACGCTTCGTCGAAGAGGATGGTTCGGAGCGGTATTTCGACGTAATAGCTGCACCGATAAAGAGCGGAGATGGACAGGTGCACCAGATTGTCCAGCTTGCAAGGGATGTTACTATGCAGGAAAACATAATAGGAGAATTGAGGGATACCAGAGAAAATTTTGCAGCCGCGAACAGGCAGTTGGAAAGACAATATAACATATTAAACACTATTATGGAATTTTCCGACACTCTGCAGCAGGAAGCGTCTCTTGATAAAGTCATTCACATAGTTCTCACTGCTGTTACAGCGCGAGAAGGTCTTGGTTTCAATCGTGCCTTCATTCTTCTTCTGGACGATGAGAAAAAATCGCTCGTGGGGCATTCTGCCGTCGGACCTTCCAATGCTGAAGAAGCCGGAAGAATATGGTCTCAGCTATCCGATGAACCGAGGACTTTATCGGAAACACTGCGCGCATATCAAAAAGCCACTGAAAAACAGGATACTGAGATAAACGAAATCGTTCGTTCGATAGATATTCCGTTGAGCAGCAATAAATTTCTCGTTCGCACGCTTGAACAGCGCGACCCGATAGTAATTTCTCCCGAGAATCACGATTTATTTGAGCAGGCAAAGGAATTTGCCGAGATGATAAGATGTGATACTTTTGTCGTAGCGCCGCTGTGGGCACTTACTAAATTTGTCGGCGTGCTTATTGCGGATAATATGATTACCCGAAAGCCCATAACGAACGACGATGTGGAGCTTTTAAAATCTATTGCAAGCCACGCCAGCCTTGCAATAGAGAGGTCACTGCTCACTGCGAAGTTGCAGGAAAGTTATGCCAAGCTGGAACAGGCATACGATAAACTGCGCGAGAACCAGCAGAGACTGGTTGAAGCGGAAAAACTATCGTCCATCGGCGCTATGGCTGCACAGATTGCTCACGAAATAAGAAACCCACTCGTGTCAATCGGTGGATTTGCCCGAAGTATGCTGATGGAAATAACACACGAAAACCCGCACTTTGAACCACTGAAAATCATTGTTGAAGAAAGTGAAAGGCTTGAAAAAATAATAGAGGATGTGCTTGGCTATGCGAAATTGAGCGAACCTAATCTGAAAATGGGCGATATAAACCAGACAATTTACGATACACTAATGCTGTTTGAACCAGAACTTGAGGACAGGAACATTATTATAGAGGTTGAAAGCACCGACGATATGCCGCCGTTTCCATTCGACCCCGACCAGATACGACAGGTGCTGATAAATTTAATCAGAAACTCGCTGAATGTCCTTGAGGAAAACGGAAGAATAAAAATTATCACCCATCAGGATGGAAATCAATGCTGGATACAGTTCATCGATAATGGACCTGGTATTCCGAAAGAATATGGGGAAAAGATTTTCAAGCCATTTTTCACGACGCGCACTTCGGGAACAGGGCTTGGGTTGTCCATATCTGCGCGGATTATTGAGGCGCACGGCGGTGCGATATGGTATAAGAATAACCCCGATGAAGGCGTCACTTTTTATATAAGATTACCTATGAAGCAGGATGTCGAAGAAAATGAGAAATAATGGTGTTATCGGCATTGTCCTCGCCGCGGGCCGTTCGCGGAGAACCGGAGAAAGACATAAATTAACACTTCCCATCGGAGGAAGGACTGTTATCGAACATACAGTTTGTGAAATGCTCGCCGCGTGCGGCAGTGTAATTGTCGTGTTAGGATATAATCCCGTTGCAATTAAAAAGATACTTGGAAAATATGATGGAGTAAAATTTGTCCTGAATGAACATTACGACGATGGAATGTTCACATCGGTGAAGGCTGGAATTTCTGTGTGCAATGGCGATAAGATTTTTATCACGCCAGGGGATTATCCATTGATTAGAAGATATGTGTATGAAAAGATGCTCGATGTTGTTGGCGATATAGTTGTTCCCCGTTATAATGGGCGCAATGGACATCCTGTTCTCCTGCGTGGCGAAATCGCAGCGAAAATCATTGACGAACCCGATTCTTCGAACCTGAAAATTTTTATAAATAAAATGGGATACAAAACCATTGAAATTGATGATGAGGGCATTATCTTGGATATAGATACAATGGAAGACTACGAAAATGTGAGGTCGATATATGAGCGAAAGAATTTCTATGTCGGTTGAACGCGTTGATGCGCGGGAAAAAATTTATGGAGAAGCGCTGTATATAGGTGATTATCGTTTTGAGGATATGCTTTTTGCAAAAACAGTGCGTTCAAAAGTGCCTCGGGCGAAAATATTGAATGTAAAAATTCCCGCGCTGCCCGATGGATATTTTGTGGTTGACAGGGACGATGTTCCTGGAAAAAACCGCGTGAAAATTCTCGTTTACGACCAGCCATACTTTGCGGATGGTGTCGTCAATTACATCGGCGAACCGATACTGTTGGTCGTCGGTCCCGAGCGGGAAAAGGTGTTCGAAATCGCCCGGAAAGTTGAAGTCGAATACGAGGAAATTCCGCCAATCCTCACGATAGACGATGCGCTGAGCGGCAAAAATCAGCCAATTTACGGCGACGATAACTGTTTCGTCGATTATCATTACGAAAAGGGAAATGTCAAAAATGCCTTCGCAAATGCAGAAACAATAGTCGAGGGCGAATACGAAACGGGCTATCAGGAACATCTCTACATCGAGCCACAGGGCGTTGCCGCAGTATTCGACGGAGAGAAAATTACGATATACGGTTCGATGCAGTGTCCTTACTATATCAAGCGTGCTCTCGCAGAATGCCTCGCCCTCGACGAGAAAAATGTTCGCGTGGTTCAGGTTACCACTGGCGGTGCATTCGGCGGCAAGGAAGAATATCCGTCGCTTATTGCAGGTCAGGCCGCCGTTGCCGCGATGAAAACTCAAAAGCCGGTCAAACTCATTCTCGACAGAACAGAAGATATTATGGTTTCAACGAAGCGCCATCCATCGCGAACGCGATACCGCGCCGCAATCGATGCAGATGGGAAAGTCATCGCCCTCGATGTGGACATCATATTCGACGGTGGCGCTTATGCTGGATTATCTGATGTCGTTCTTCAGCGCGGGATGTTTTCCGCAGCAGGAGTCTATAATATCCCGAACATATCGGTTCACGGCAGGGCGGTCGCGACAAACAAAGTTCCGACAGGTGCCTTCCGTGGATTTGGCGCACCGCAGGTCTTCTTTGCCATAGAAAGACTGTTCGATAAAATCGCATCGAAACTTGGCGAAAATCCCGTGGACTTACGACTGCGACACGCAATTTCACAGGGCGATTTCACCGCCACCGGCGGAATTATGAGACAACCTGTGAAAATTCCAGAAATGGTGGAAAAACTTGAGAAGATGTCGGATTTTCGCTCAAAAATCGGCAAATCTCTGCCAGGAGACGAGCCTCACATTAAAAGAGGATATGGCCTTTCGCTTTTCTTTCACGGGTGTGGTTTTACTGGCAACGGTGAAAATATCATAGCTGCAGAAGCGAAGTTGAAAAAGCATTCCGATGGCAAAGTTGAAATTCTTGTCGCCAATACCGAAATGGGTCAGGGTGCGCTTACCGCTCTGCGAAAAATCGTTGCCGAAACGCTCAAAATTCAATTTGATGATGTAATTTACGAACTTCCAGACACCGACAGGGTGCCCGATTCTGGGCCCACTGTCGCATCCCGCACGACGATGATCGTCGGCGGACTGCTGAAAAAAGCAGCGGAAGAAATGCGTGAGCGGTGGAATGAAGCAGACGAATTTGAAATTATGAAAAAATACCACCATCCCGATTACATCCGATGGAACCAGGAGACATTCGAAGGAGATGCTTATCCAACATATTCATTTGGAGCCAATGTTGCCGAGGTTGATGTTGATACAATCACCGGAGAAATTGCCGTCAGACATATCTGGGCGGTTTTCGATGTGGGCATTACTATCGATGAGGTTCTTATGCGCGGACAGGCGCAGGGCGGTGTGGTTCAGGGAACGGGATATGCGACAATCGAAGTGATGGAAGCGCAGGCAGGAAGACTGCTGCAAAGCACTATAACAGATTACACAATTCCAACGACAAAGGATGTTCCGCTGGTGGAATGTGCCTTCATCGACAATCCATACGAATATGGTCCTTTTGGAGCGAAATGTGCGGGAGAATTGACTCTTGTTGGCGCAGCACCTGCAATTGCCGCCGCCGTCGAAAATGCAATCGGAAGAGAAATTGTAAGAATCCCTATCAAACCTGAAGAAATAATTAAAAAATTGGATTGAGATGATTTTAAATAAGGGGAAAATACTGGAAATACTCACAGATGTAGAAGGCGAAAGCGAACATAATAAATTATGCGAAAAGATTACATTTCTGATGCAAAATCTTGGGAGTGTTAAACACGATAAATTGGGGATATTAAATATCACCAAGAATGGTGATACTGTGGATATTAACGGTGAAATCTTGTTTTCATATCTGGATAAAATTCGGTCCGCAAGGACAATAGATAGAAGTAAATATTACATTCAAAGACTTATTAAATATATCGCTGAGGAAAAAACGGGAAAAATAAACGATATCAATCTCAATAGATGGAAAGAATACGATGATATTATCACTGATAGTTTATGGGTTCTTGAACGCCGCGATAATTCTGGAGTGCATTCAGCGGAATATTGGGGAAATTTTATTCCACAGATTCCGAATCAACTTTTGCGCAGATATACAAAAAAGAACGAGTGGGTTCTCGACCCGTTTGCAGGCAGTGGAACCACTCTTATAGAAGCAAGAAGACTGCAGAGAAACAGCGTTGGCATAGAAATTAATCCTCAGGTCGCTGATATGGCACTGGGAAAGCTGCAAAAAGATAGAACGATTTTTTCAGAAAATTATTGTGCAGAAATAATTGTTGGTGATAGTGCTTCTTTGAATATAAAGAATATGTTGAAAAAACTTGGAATAGATTCTGTGCAATTTGTAATTTTTCATCCGCCATATTGGGATATAATAAAATTTAGTGGAAATAAAAATGACTTATCAAATTGCGAAACTCTCGATGACTTTTTGAAAAAATTCGGATACATTCTCGACAATTCTCTGTCTGTTCTCGATTCGGGAAGATATTTCGCAATTGTGATTGGGGATAAATATTCAAGGGGAGAATGGATACCGCTTGGCTTTTATGTAATGCAGGAGGTTTTGAAGCGGAGACATATATTAAAAAGTATAATTGTAAAAAATTTTGAGGACACAAGGGGAAAAAGAAACCAGAAGGAATTATGGCGATATAGAGCACTGGTTGGCGGGTTTTATGTGTTTAAGCACGAATATATATTGTTGTTCAAAAAGGGGAATAAAGGATGAGCATCTTATCAGATAAAGATTCATTGTGTCAGAAATTGAACACTATCCCATTACCCATTTTAAGGGAAATTTCGAGAGAATACGGTAATAAAAAATTGAGGAAAGTGGGCGACATTATAAAATTTCTCATTCACAGTAAAATTACGCACGAAAAAGTCGATAAAATTATAAAACGAAAGTATGCGGAGAAATTAAAAGAAAGAAAATCAATAATATCAAACACGCAACTATTAAAGGAGTTATCCAATGTAAAAGAGTTCCATTGGGGTGTAGTTCAGGGACAACTTGACAATAAAATTCAAATCAATTATGTGAGGAAATATTTTAAATACAATGATCTTATTGCTAATGTAAAAAAAAGTTTATATCAGCAGATAAAAAACTATGTAGTTTGTTCCTGGTATAACTACTGGACGACCGTTATTATTGAAGATCTGATAAGCAGTCATCCTATGGTTGTTCCCACGCTGAAAAATATAAAAGGAGTCGATTTGTTCTTTAGAAATCAACCATTTGATTTGAAAATTACATATCTACCCGAAAGCTATAACAAAAGCATCGATTTTGCAATGGAAAATCCCAAAGACTTATTAATCTGGTTGTATGAAAATCAGGGAGCTCAAAGATTCGGAGCAGACAATAGATTATATGTTATACTTTACGATGCTAAAAACCCGGAAAAAAGCTGGAAAATTAAGAGAAATGTCAGGTTAGTTAAGTCTGAGATAGATGAGTTTTTTGACTGTGAAGATGTATCCGAAGACGACCAAATTGTCTTTAATTTTAATAGAAGAACCTATACAACATTATCAAAAGCGTTATTTATAGTAAAAAAATAATAAAGTTGGGGATTCTATATGCATAGTGAAATAACCTTTACATTGGACGGAGAACGCGTTTCCGTCGATTGCAATCCTCTTCGCCGTCTTCTCGATGTGCTGCGTGAAGATTTTAATCTCGTCGGCGTTAAAGAAGGCTGCGGCGAAGGGGAATGCGGCGCCTGTGCCGTTATCGTTGATGGAAAACTTGTAAATTCCTGCATCGTTCCCGTCGGTGCCGTGAATGGTGCAGAAATTCTGACAATCGAGGGGATTAAGAAAACGGAAATTTTTGGGAAAATTGCCGATGCCTTCGCTCAAATGGGCGCCGTGCAGTGTGGCTTTTGTACACCTGGTATGATTGTTGCGACTTATGCGATTCTCAATCAAAATCCAAAGCCTTCGAGGAAAGAAATAGTAGAAGGGCTTTCGGGGAATTTATGCAGATGCACGGGGATGAATATCATCATCGAGGCGGTAGAAATGGCTGCAAAAAATATCGCCAGATAAATTTCGGGTTAATTCCTGGCGCATCGGCATTTTTTATATATGTTAAGTTCAATCAACGGCAGTAGTGTCATTTGCAATTTGTGAGGTGGAGTATGAATGAATTTGTATATTTGCCTGAAAATCTCGATGAAGCGCTCGAAATTCGCGCTTCAACTGGTGCGGTTCCTATAGCAGGTGGAACTGACCTTATGGTCAGGTATAGGCGTGGTTCTGGGATTCCGCCGCAATTTGATTTTCCTGTGGTGTTAATCGGAAAAATCGATGCATTGCGATATATAGAAGTTAGTGCGGATAACATTCACATCGGTTCGGCGACCACTCTCACAGAAATTTTTATGAACGAAGATGTTCCGCAGATATTAAAGCTCGCTGTGGGTGAGATGGCTTCGCCTGCGATAAGAAATGTCGCCACGATTGGCGGGAACATCGGGAATGCGTCGCCTGCGGGGGATACATTGCCGCCCTTATACATACTCGATGCGAAAATTGTTCTGAAAAATCTGAATGGAGAGAGAGAAGTGCCAATCGAAGATTTTATCACAGGTCCAGGACAGACGATTTTGCGCTCGGATGAAATTATCTATGAAGTCACAATTCCGATTGGGAATTTTGATAAAATTTACTATCGCAAAATAGGGACGAGAAAGGCGCTTGCGCTGTCGAAGGTATCGTTTTCTGCGGCTGTGAATTATCGAGGAGATGTTATCGACGATATGCGGTTTGCTTTTGGAGCGGTGGCGCCTGTGGTTATTCGTTCGCGAGAAATCGAAGGCGAGTTTAAGAATATTACTTTCAATGAGTTAAAGAATCGCGAAGGAGAAATCGCGCAAAAATATTCGCCTCTTATAAATCCCATAGACGACCAGCGCTCAACCGCCGAATATAGAAGGAAAGTGTCCCTGCGCCTTTTAAAATTTTTCATTCAGAATGTTATTTGATGGAAAAGTTTTCGGACATATATAGAAAATTGCTGCAACTTCACGATTCTGGTGGCGAAGGTATTCTTGCAACGGTCATCGAAAAGCAGGGTTCGGGACCTTCACGGGTTGGAGCGAAAATGCTGATTTTCCCGAATGGCGAATACGCTGGCACTGTCGGCGGTGGCTCGCTCGAAAGATTGACAGTCAGGGATGCTCTGAAATTGATGGAAGAGAGAAAATCCGCGGTTAAGGAGTATTTGCTGACGGAAAATGGAGGTGCGGATGAAGTTTCTAAAACAGGAATGGTCTGCGGCGGAGATGTGAAGATATTTTTTGAATACATTGCGCCGCTTGAAGAAATTTTCATATTCGGAGCGGGACATATAGGAAAGGCGCTGGCTTATCACCTGAAAAATCTTCCGTTCAAAGCCTCTATTGTGGATATTAGAAAAAATGCAGATGAAAATCTGCCTGGCGTCAGCCTACTCACATACAAAAGATTTGTCGATTTTTTTTACGCACGAAAAATTCCTTCTGATTCATATTTTGTAATTTGCACATCGTCCCACGAGACCGATTATCAGATTTTGCGCGAAATTTACAGGGAAAACATTTCCGCTAAATATATAGGTATGCTTGCATCGAAGAACAAGGCAAAAACACTTGTGGAGCGTCTCAAGGCGGAAATAGGCGACAAAATTGACCTTCAAAATCTCTATACCCCGATTGGACTTGACATAGGAGGAGATTCGCCTGATGAAATTGCGATAGCAATTATTTCTGAAATTCTGTCCGTAAAATATGGCAGGTCGCGGACACAAAAATTGTCATTGAAATTTTGATTTTTTAATCTAATCTTCCCATACAGCACCACTGAGCGCTTTTTTGCACATTGAATCATATATTGAGAAGTGGAACACTTTCGACAGCAGGGAGCGATTTGACGCGGTCCCGAAGGGCTTGAAGGTCAAGCCGAAGGCAATATTTTTTATTTTTTAGTGATGAGATTTCGAATGCCGATAGGCACACGATAATATGAGCGACAGCAAGGAGCGATTTATCGCAGTCCCGAAGGGCTTGAAG
>JAGHAI010000047.1 GCA_021161555.1 bacterium | reverse complement strand
GATAATAGATATTGCAAGAAAGGCTCTTGATGCTGGAGAAATTGGGGGAGTGATATTGCTAAAAAAAACAGCTCCCGATTCTGCAATGCATTCGCTTGTGAGCAGTTCCGATATGCTCACAGACGCAGACCCACTTATGCCATTTTTCCCTGGCAATGCGGCAAATTTTATAAAAAAATTGACCAAGATAGCGCCTCCGGATAAAAAGATACTCGCCATTTTGAGACCCTGCGAAATGAGGGCAACCATTGAAATGGTGAAGCTCGCTCAAATTCAAAATGAAAATATCATATATCTCACATTCGACTGTGCGGGAACAATTCCGCGAAAGGAATTAAAGGACGGCGAAATACCATCAGGCGACGAATTTTACCAGAATGACAATTTTGAAAAAATCAGAGAGGTGTGTCAGGTTTGTGATTTTGTTCGGGTAGATACCGGTGACATTGGGTTTCTTGCCTTTGAGGATGGAGCGCCAATTGTCGCTTACACCGATGCTGGAAGGGAATTTTTGAAAAATGTTGGCGTTGAATTTGTTGAGGATGTCGTTGCGGATAAATATGAACCAATTGCTCAAAGGCATTCCGAACGGAAGAGTGAAATTTTTGCGCGTCTCGATGAACAAACTGCTGGACTCGACAACTTGATGGGCACTTTTTCACACTGCATCAATTGCCATAACTGTATGACCAATTGTCCAATTTGCATTTGTCGGGAGTGCTTTTTTGAATCTGAGGCTCTCGATTTTGAGGGAGATGCTTTTGTTGAACTTGCTCTGCGAAAGGGCGCCCTTCGTGCTCCGACGGATGTCCTGCTTTTTCACATTGGCAGAATGACCCATATGACGACAAGTTGTGTTGGCTGTGGCGCCTGCGGAGAAGCCTGTCCGGAAGATATTCCAGTGGATTTGATTTTCCGATGGGTTGCTGAAAATGTCCAGAAAAAATTCGACTATGTGGCGGGCAGAAATTGGGACGAAGAACTGCCGCTGAAGACTTTTAGAGAAGATGAATTGGAACCCAGATAACTTTTTCCATAGAAATTAAGCGAAGATATTGGAGGAGATATGCGAAAGTTGATTTTCCTGTCAATTGTTATGCTTATTGGTCTGTCTTTTGGAGGGGAATACGACAATCTTTTTTCAAAACCTGCTGAATTCCCGCTATATACCGACAGGACGCTTATGGATATGGTTCCAGAGCTTGAATCAAATCTGAACAATCCTGAGTTTTTATATAATTATGCCTGGAAAGCGAAGGAAGAAGGAGATTATAGCAGTGCGGTTAATTATATAGAAAAAGCGGTTGCATTAAGGCCGCAAAATCCTTTTCTCCATTTTAAGGCAGGTCAAATATACCTTGCCAAAGGCGATAATGCAAACGCTCAGAAGCACTTTGAGAAAGCGCTTGAGAACGAATACGAATATCTCGACGCCTGGCACGAACTTATCAAAATAGCGCCAGAATATTATTACAACCTTGCGCAATTATTTGGCGAAAAGGCGCATCAGTTTTCCCGAGAAGACCTTGCCGATATTGCAATAGAGTATTATAACGATTATCTGGAAAAATTTCCATCTGGGGAATATGCTGACGGAGCGCATTCTGGAATAAGAGATATGGAACTTTTGAAGTCGGAGATTACGAGTCAGAAGAAGATTAAAAAGCAAAGGGAGCAGCAGCAGAAAAGTCTTGCGGAGAAGCGTCTTGCTCAAAGGCGGGAAATGGAAGAATTTAGAACGACGCGAAGAAGATTTGTGGGAATTTTCTTCAATACCTTCAGTCCAACGGAGAATTTTCTATACACAATCAAGGATGACTGGCGGGATAAGTGCATCACAAAGCGGATATATCAGAAGGATTTGCCCGAAGGCTATATAAAGCAAGGGGATTATGATACCGTCAATGCTTTTGGTGTGACGACGCTTTCGGAATTTGCAATTGGCGGTGGATATTTTGTCGGTCCTTTCATATTGCGCGGAAGTATTATTATGGGACGCAGCAGCTTGAAGAGAACCTATCTTGAAGATACTACCGTAACGCAGCCTGAAATTATTGCAGAACACGATACTGTTATCGACGATTCTACATATCACGCAGGAGATATTATACAATATGCTCGAATAAGTAGAGACGACATTCCCGTTTCGGTATAAATTCCCTGCGATTTTCAGCCGAAGGGCTTTATAATTTTTATTATGCGAATCCGCTTTTGTTTTATTTATCCACAGGCGCTGATTTTGGATATACTTATCTGGATGAAAGGGAACCACATTTCACATCTAATTGGATTTTCGGTTTTGGCCTGGGTGGAGGGGCAATGCTCAGATTTAGCAATATCTTAATAGACATTGGATATAGATATAATATAGGTGGTAGTAGTAGCGGAGGGTTACTTGTTATTGGTGCAATGTTTAAATTTTAGGGGGTAATATAATGCACAAGTATATAATTGAAGCTGTTTGCCCATATTGCAAGAAGAGTCTTAACGATAGTGAAACTCTTATTAAAAACAATCCTGCGATTAAGCTTCTCGCTGAAAAGAAGAAAAAACGGGCATATTTATGGCTTTCTG
>JAGHAI010000174.1 GCA_021161555.1 bacterium | reverse complement strand
GTTTTTTATAGAACCAAGCGGCAGCGTCGGTGTTTCCGGGTCTATATCCTTGGGATGAATATATAATACAGGTGTCTTTCCCCTGCGAAAATAATCTCTTATTCCATAATCTATGAGCCACCTGGGATATACTCTAAAGTAAAATCCACCGGAAAAGGAAATCCTGACACCAGCAAAATCAAAACAGGACGGCGGATATTCTTCGATACCACTTATTTCGCCTATAAACCTATTCGAACTCGTTGCCCCGCCGTAATACATAATAGCAGGAAATATGCTCGAATCATATTCTATCCCATATTTTTTTAATATTCTAAATGCCCAATCTGTCCTTGCTGGATTTACGGAAAAATTCGGCGCACGATATCCCTTAACATTAATACCAGAAACTTTTCTTATTACATCAATTGATTTTTTTAGGTCATCTTCAAAGCCTTTTTCGCCCAACTGGTCTATTTTAATGTGCCTGAAACCGTGAGAAGCAATTTCATTCCCTTTATCTACTATTTCCTGAATTAAGCAAGAATATTGTTCTGCTACTTCTCCAAGAACAAAGAAAGTGGCATTTACACCATACCTATCAAGAATACGAAGTATCTTTTTTGTAGCAGGAACAACACGCTCAATATTTTTATCAACCATATCGTAATTATATCCTGGATATGCACCGTGATACCATTCCTCTAAATCCACAGTCAATATGCAATATCGATTTTCAAATTCCGGTTTCATTTAATCGAAAGCAGAATAATTCCAAAGATAATTACAATTATACCGATGTATCTATTAAAGGGGATGGATTCGTGAAAAATTACAAGGCTTAAAAAAATCGCGAAAATGTATCCAATGCTATTCATTGGGTAAACGAGGTTAAAATCATATTTCGATAGAATGTAAATCCATATCGCAGTTGCAACTATGTATGCTGCCGCCCCAGTTAAGAAATACCACGAAGTTATGTACTTCCATACGAACGATGAGAAGGGTTCATCAGGAACACGAATTTTATTTATGCCGAGTTTCCACAATGCCTGACCAAATACAATCACTACATAGCAACCTGCAACCTGAGCAACTGCCCAGAGATTTTTTAAGAACGCACTCATTTCAATATCACTACCTTTTTAATTGTTTTGTCATTTCCATTGTTGTTTAATTTCAAAAAATACACACCAGCAGGACATTTTGACAATTCGATTTTGTTTCCCGAAAATTTTCCAGATAATTCCTTCGATAAAATTAACCTGCCCATAATATCGAAAACCTGTATTGTGCCTTTTGTGTGAGAATTTAAAACAATTGTTTTTCCAATGACATAAAACATATTTTTTCCCCTGCTGCCAGAATTGTTCTCATAGATTGAAGCAGTATCCTCGATAAATGAATATATATGATTTGGCACGACACTGCGATAAGTATCCCTCCGTCCGCTTGTCCAATTTATGACGATTGAATCTATCACAGCAGGACGGACATATCCGAGCCCAAAATGGATGCGATAAGGATTTTGCGATGCGTATCCGTGGTTCGACCCCACCTGCCTTGTAAAACGCATAGTGTCGATGAAAACCGATACTTCTGTTCCAACGGGATTGCGAGGTGATTCTGCTCCTTCAAGGTCTATTTCAATCCAGGAATAGTTGTTTGCTCGCTGATTTTTCAAAACACTTTTTGGTCCATCTTCCCATCTTGAAACAGCAATATCCAGAAATCCGTCTTCGTCAAAGTCGGCAAATGCGGCGCCGCAGGCATTTGATATCGTATCCAACCCCTCAATTGATGTTACATTTTCAAAATTTGTGCCATAGATATTTCTATACAGAAAACTTTCCGATGTCTGTGTAATCAAAAGGTCAACCCATCCATCGTTATCATAATCCCCCCAATTGCACCCTCCAAGCCCGGCGTATGTTTCTGCTATTCCAAGAGATTCTCCAACCTCAACGAATGTGCCTCCATTATTTTTGAATATATATGGTCTATCTTCGCCAATAACTGCCAGGTCCATATCGCCGTCATTGTCGAAATCTGCCCAATCGTGTCCACCTGTGTTGAAATCAGTTGAAATACAGGTATCTGAAAATGTGCCATCGCCATTATTGTGAAATAGCCTGATATAATTCTCGTTTCCCGATATTGAAATATCAGTCCATCTATTTCCGTCGAAATCCGCCACAGATGGCAGGTCGTTGCCATCTAAGATGTCATCAAATCCAGCAGCAGAGGTGACATCCGTCAGTGATGCTCCATTATTATGAAAAAGGTTTTTTACTGCGTGGTATCTTCCCACGAATATATCGATTTTTCCATCTCTATTGTAATCCAGACAGGCTGTGCCTTCGCCCTGGTCGGGGACATCCAATCCCCATAAAGATGTTATATCAACGAAAGAACTGCCATTGTTGCGAAAAAGAAGCGTCGGCGAATATAAAAACGCGACGAACATATCGAGAGTAGAATCATTATCTATGTCGAGCAAAGTCGCCCCGCGAGTATATCCCAATGTCGGCAAAGACCAGTCTGACTCATTGAAATGAAAAGGCGAGTCCGCGATAAACAGAAAAATTCCAAAATCGCGTGCAGTAAACATAAGGTCAAACAAACCATCTCCGTTTATATCTCCCACCTGAACACCAGAAGTTGAACAGAATACATCCAGTCCTGCTGAACCTGTATAGCAGACAAATTCGCCCCACAAAGGAATAAGAATAATGAAAACCAGCAACCAATATACTCCTGCCGATTTCATTTTTTACCTCCCTTTCTCGTTTTTCTTCCCCAGGTTAAATCTGTTTTTTCGGGTTCGATATCGGGCTTTTCAACCGCGGATTGCCGAAAATTTTCTCCACTATTTTTCGCAGGGACATTTCCTCTATTATTTTGCCTGTTCTTTCTTTTTATCGAATTGTTGTTAGTTGTTTTTGCGCGATTTCCACTTCTATCGCGTTTTCTATTTTTTGTCATATTTTTTGATTTTTTTTCTCTTCTCTGATAACTGTTTCCAGCCTCATCCGACGATGTATTTTCTTGAAATGTCCTTGCCACTTTTTCCATTCTATTGCGCAATCCCTCAATCATCTCGCCCAGAAATCCACCGATGAAAAGCAGCATACCGATGTTCGCCAGCATTGCTATGAGCGTTAAAAGAGGACGAAAACCGATTCCATAACCGTATCGAAGCACGAGAGCAAATATTCCAATTAGAAATGCCAGCCCAAATGTGAAAATTCCTGCTGTTCCGAAGAAGAGCATAGGGCGTTGGGCAAATGTGAGCTGGAACCACACGGAAAGCATATCAAAAGTTCCGATAAAAATTCTCCCGATGCCGCGATACTTGGAAACTCCGCTCATTCGTGGTCTCAATTTTACGGGATACTCGTCAATTTTGAATCCATTTTTGTGCGCCCACACCACAATATACCTGTGCCAATCGGGGCGGAAAGGTATTGTTTCGAGCACATTTTTTTTCATAGCTTTCATCGCATTCATATCGCGCACAGGAACGCGGAATAAAATCCTTCCGAGTAAATTATATATTCTGGATACGAATGGCTTTTGATATTTTCCGACCTTGTATCCTGCAATGAGGTCTGCGCCGTGTTCGAGTTTTTCCACCATCGGCGGGATGTCATTCGGGTCGAACTGCAAATCCGCATCGAATATGACGATGTATTTCCCCCCGGCAATATCCAGACCGCGCTGAACGGCAAATGTCTTGCCGCGATTGGCGGTGTATGATATGATTTTTAAAAAATCGAACTTTCTTCTGAGCGCGCGAGCCCTTTCTGCTGTCTTGTCCGTTGAGCCATCATCGACGATTATCAATTCCATCCCATAGCGAAGTTTCCTGCGCAAATTATCAAATGCTTCCACAAGGGGAAGTATGTTATCTTCCTCGTTGTGTGCGGGCGAAATAACCGAAAGTAAAATATTTCTCCTGTCCATCGCAAAATCTCCGTTATGATTTCTCAATTTTGCAAACCTATCCACCTGCGCTGATTATCTTCACGATGTTTTCGTAATTTAATTTGCCGCTCGTCTGCATCATAATATTGAAAAATTTTTCGCCAATTCTGTTCTTATCGTGTCGGACGATTCCAAGTCTTGCAGGAATTTGAGCTCGAAGGGGAACCTGCGCAGTGATGAAATCCAAATCGGGGGATAAATCCAGTGCAAAATCGCATTTTTCCTCCTTCACAGCATCGATTATCTTCTTCGATACAATTCCAAAGGGAGAAATATCGCCATCTGTGAAGAACAATTGTCTGTTCGACCATTCCTGAGCAATTTCCAGCGGTGCACCGATGGAAAATGCGACGATATCCTTGTTCCCAATTGAGAAAAGAATTCGTTCACGCCATCTGCGGACAACTTTTACATCGGATTCTTTTCGCGGCAGTATCAGAAGAACTTTGCCGAACCGTTTCATCATCTGAGGGAAGGTGAATTCCATACTGCGATGGCGCCACAACCAACCCAGAAACCAGAATTTTATTGCTTTCGATGCGCTGTAAGAAATTTTTTTCATTTTCCAAATTGAAATTTTTTTTAAAATATTAGTAAATTTGTATTTCCACAAATGCTTTTTTGATAAAATATTTTGACATTTTCATCCGTTAGGCGGCAGATTATTTGATTGAAAGTCAAAATCTGGTGTTGACGATGTTCGTATATGTCAAACAGAATTAGTAAATTGTCCAGAATGCTTCAAACTGAATGTTCATCAATTACAAAAGCACATCGTAGTCAGCGCTCAATGAACCCGATATGTGGTCAGCGATTTTGTATTTATCGGGATTTTCTATAACACCCCGCTCGGTGACTATCGCTGTGATGAGTTCGGCAGGGGTTATATCGAAAGCAGGGTTGAATGTTTTCACATCTTCAGGAGCGACCTCTTTTTCGCAGAATCTTGTAATTTCATCATCGCTGCGCTCTTCGATAGGAATGTCAGCACCTTCCAGAATGGACAGGTCGAACGAGCTTGTGGGCGCAGCAACTATGAACGGAATTCTATGCCGTTTTGCCGCCACTGCAAGTGAATATGTTCCGATTTTATTTGCAACATCGCCGTTGCGCACAATCCTATCTGCGCCAACAAGCACAATGTCCGCCATATTTTTCTGCATAACATAAGGTGCAGCTCCATCAACTATCAGCCTGAATGGAATACCCCATCTCTTCAATTCCCAGGTCGTAAGCCTTGCCCCCTGAAGCAGAGGGCGCGTTTCATCGACGAAAACTTCTTCAACATAGCCCCTCTGATATGCTTCATATATAATCCCCAGCGCTGTTCCAAGACCCACGGCTGCCAGAGCACCGGTATTGCAATGAGTGATAATCCGCACATTTGCTTCCAGAATATCTGCGCCGTTTCGGGATATGGCACAGCTGCGTTCTTCTTCTTCCGAAAGAATCCTGTTCCCCAGAGCGAGAAGTTTTATCTTTATATATTCGACATCGAACCTATCGACGAACCTGCCCACTTCCTGCGCCCTGCGCAGTGTGGAGAAAAGATTTATCGCCGTAGGACGAGTTGCGGCTATGCGGGAAATAATTCTATTCAATTCCTTCTTGAACCCCGGTTCGTCTCCTTTATAATCTCTAATTCCCAGATATACGCCATAAGCACTTGCTATACCAAGCAGAGGTGCGCCGCGTATCGCAAGACTTCTTATGGCATCTTCAAGTTCGGAAAGAGTTCTTATTTCCAGCCATTCCTCGCTGCGCGGAAGTTTCCTCTGGTCGAGGATTATAAGGCAGTCTTTTTCATCATCCCAATAAACAGGTTTCAAGTTTATCAATTCCTCATCCATAATAAACCTTTCTCTGTTTACACTAAAATATAATCAAATTCGATGTAATTGCAAATTCAAAATTAAATTTCGGTTAATAGGGTTTCAATTCGTTTCGTCATCCCGATTTTCTTTGAAAAGAAGAACAGAAGCACCCTTATAAAGGTTAAGGTGATTTGCCACCACATCACATTTTATCTTCAAAAGGAAAAAGATTTCTCTGTCTATGTCATTAAGTGTTTCATAATTTCCCTGTCCCTTCGATATAATCACATCGGCATTTTTAAATTTTTCCAGAAATTGTGAAGATACTTCGTCCATCAAAATTCCTGGCGCGTCTGAACCTGTGGAAATAATTTTTGCATATTTGTCTATTCCAGAAGCCACGGCATCCTCATAAGTTGCATCGTTTATAATTGGCGCATTGCGCACGGAATAATAGATTTCTACCGAAGGATACAGTTCGCCCATTGTTGCGAGAAGCACCGTATCGAAAACAGTCTCGCCTGCGTTGTCCCCCAGAATGAGGACTTCCCGCGCGGAATTGAGCCTGTGCTCAAGTGGTTCGATATCCCAGCGCTCGTGTTTCAATTCAAGCGCATCCACAAGTGTTTTTTGAACATTTCCCACATCTGCGAGCGCGCCGAGGTCTATGATATTCCCCGCAGAAGAAATCCTCAAAGCCGCATCGAGTTTTCGGTTATGCGGGGCATTTTCTATATAATTTTTCAGTTCGGGCAAAAGGTTCAGCGCCAGACGAATGTGTTCCCTCTTGACCTGCGCATAAGGATTTTTCCTTCCGGAAATTCTGTCCACGAGCCCATAGACGAACTTTCCAGTTTTCGGCGGCGAGTCGGAAAGTTCTATCGAAGACAGATTTTCTCCCATCTCATAAAAAACCTGCAAAATTTTTTCATCGGGAAGTCCCGCCATTCGCCCCGCACGAAGCGCCTGCGCAAAAAAACACGGAATACATTCGAGATATGAACGCATCTTCCACCTCAATTAGTTTTTGTTCCACATTTCTTCGATGCGCCTTTTCACCACCTCGAGAGTATCGTCGAGGATTTTTCTGGCTTCCGAAAGAATTTTTTCGCACTCGCTTTTCATATCCCCGACGAATTTTTCATCGGTGATGTCCCCAAGATTTATGAGTACATTCAGCGTTCCGCCGACTATTCCGGAAAACGCGGTCTGTGCGCCAACGCCAGCATCGGACACGGAAGCACGATTGCCGATTTCCGCTATCTTTGCGGCGAGTTCGAGCGCATCGAAGGATAATTTTGCAGTGTTCAGCGGAACTTTTACCGCATTTTTAAGCCCGCGCTGAATTGCCTCATCCCTTGCCCTGCGTTCTTCTTCGGTTTTCTTCGGAAGTCTCATCGCTTCGAGGTAATCGTTAAATGCCTGCGTATCTTCATCGACGGCAGCGCAAAGTTTTTCCTTTATCGTCTGTGCTTTTTGTGCAATTTCGACGAAGGTGGCGAATTCTTCCTTTGTCTGCGCCTTGTCTGTCGTTAGATTTGCCACCATCGAGGTCAGAGCGGCTCCCAGCGCACCCGACAGCGCCGCAACAGAACCACCTCCCGGCGCAGGCGAAGAACGGGATACTTCATCGATAAATTCCTTTGTCGTCATCGAAACAAGCGCATCTTTCGGGATTTTAGGCATTCCGATTATCTTTTCTTCGGGGTCGAAAGGCGCAACATCGTTTAGACCCATCGAATAAATTGCCGTCTTGATTATATCCTGCGGCGGCACCCCGGTAGATTTTCTCTGCTTTTCGAGGTAATACTTTCCCGCCATAAGCATAGCCTGATACGGCACCAGCCCGACTATTTCGCTCCCCGTGACGACAAGCCCGCGCCTTGCAGCAAGTTCCCGAGCCGCCTCAAGAACTATGTGCGGCGGGGTAATTTTGTAATTAGTCAGGTTTATCGAAATCTGCGCCCTTCCATACTCCTTAACATACCAGCCAATCGCCTTGCAGTGAGTGAACATTCCGCGCTTGCGAACGGACCTGCCCATTATTTCGTGCGGCTCAATGTTGTTCAGCCGCATAAGCTCGATGACGGAATATCCGTGCACATTTTTGGTGTGTTTTTCGAGTTCGTCGAGTTCGTCTGTGGAAAAATCGCATTCGCCGCACAGATATTTGTCGCGATGCTTGACGAGTTTCCCCCTGAAGTAAAATGGCTCTATGTTCCCGGTTCTAACTGCTCGCCCTTTCTCCCTCAACTCAAATGCTATGTCGGTGGCATATCTTTTCTCATCTGTGTTGAGCGTGATGTTGTATGCAATTAAAAATTCCCGCGCGCCAATTGCGATTGCGCCCGTCTTTGGATTGAACTTCACAGGACCGAAGTCCGGTTTCCAGCGTGGGTCGGCGAGTTTCTCGGGAAGCCCTTCGTATTCACCTTTTCGCACCATAGCAAGATTCCTTCGCTCCTCGCTCTGCGCAGCATATTCGTATAGATAAACCGGAATGCCGAGTTCTTCACCGACGCGTCTGCCAAGTTTTTTCGCCAGTTCAACGCAGTCATCCATATCCACACCTTCCACGGGGACAAATGGACATACATCGGTTGCGCCAAAGCGAGGATGTGCCCCGTGATGCTTCGACATATCTATCAATTCCGAAGCCTTTTTTATAGCGCGGAAAGCCGCTTCAAGAACGCCTTCAGGTGTGCCAATAAAAGTGACAACTGTCCTGTTGGTGGCATAGCCGGGGTCAACATCCTTCAATTCCACATCGGATACGCTCTTTATTGCATCGGTAATCTGTTCGATTACCTTCATATCTCTGCCTTCCGAAAAGTTCGGCACACATTCAACTATTTTTACCGACATATTATCTCCCTTTCGCTCTATTTTTTCAAATTCTCTATCAATTCCACAAATCCAGCGGTGTTGACGAAAAAGTTTCTTCTATTTTCCGAAAGATATTTTTCAATAGATTTTTTCTGTTCGTCTATCTTCGAATTTTCTGAATAATGTATAAAATTGTTGAAATAAATTCCATCCATAAATGAAAGGTAGTGGATGCTGAATTTTTTGTTTTTCTCAGAATGTCTTATAAATTCGATAGTCTCGACAATCTGTTTGTCCTGCGCCCCACCGGACTCTTTTATATGTTTGGCTTCGATGATAAATATATGTTTGCCTATCTTCAAAATCATATCTGGTTCTTTTCCCTGATGGTCTTTACCAAAGATGTATTTTATATTATATGTTTTTCTAAACTCATTGAATAACTCTTTGTCGCCTTTATCCGGTAAAAAGTATGCTACCGTGCATTTTTCAAATTCCGACATTCGGCTTGTATGTTTTGCGTTTGCTGCTTTCTTTTTTATAATGTCTATCAATTTTCTTATGCCAACCATTCCCTTTTTACGAGATGACCCACTATCATACAAAGCTTGAACATAGGCTTAACCTTCTGTTCTGGTTGTTTTCTTCCAGAAAATCCAATATCGATTTCACATCGCCATCATCAATGAGTTTGAAGAATTTCTGCTTCTGTATTTTGCTAATGCAGAGCAAAGGAAATGTCTGTATCAGTTTTTTTATCTGTGATAACCCAAGATATTTTCTTGTATATTCGCTGTTCGAGTATTTGTATGTTGTCATAAATTCGCTGTCCGTTT
>JAGHAI010000120.1 GCA_021161555.1 bacterium | reverse complement strand
GTTTTTCCGCATAACAATCAACAGACAATCGAAGCGCGATTATAATCCATCAAAAATTATTATCTTGAAGAATTTATTAGAAACATTGCGGAAAATTGCGAAGGATGAAAATTACTTCCACACGCCCGGCAATTTGTATCCGTTCCCACACATACCATCACTGCCAACTTTGTTGCTCAAAATCCAGAAGCCCATCCTATCGATGACCTTTTCGCCAGTCTGCGGACAGAATGTATCCTCGCCCTCGTCTCCTGGCACATTGCCGATGTAAACGAACAAAATTCCTTCTTCCAGCGCTATCTCCCTTGCCTTTCGCAATGTCTCGACAGGAGTGGGCGGTTTATCGGTCAGTTTATAATTCGGGTGGAATCTTGAAAAATGCAGCGGGACATCAGGACCGAGCGAATCGACAATCCATCTGCACATAGCGCGGATGCTGTCCATATCATCATTTGCGCCGGGAATAATCAGGTTGGTAATTTCGACCCACACGCCTTCTTCCCTCAAAATTTTCAATGTGCGCAGAACAGGTGCGCGGGAAGATTTTGTGTACTTCAGATAAAATTCTTCGTTCCCCTTCAAATCGACATTTGCCGCATCCAGCACCTCGCACAACTTCCGCAGAGGCTTTTCGTTGATGTAGCCGCAGGTTATCCATAGATTTTTCAAGCCCATTTGATGAGCAATTTTGCCGGTGTCATACATATATTCGTAGAAAACGGTTGGCTCGGAATATGTATAAGCAATGGAACTGCACCCCGACCGCACCGCATTGTTGACTACATCGGCGGGAAGAAGGTCGATGGTCTGTGCGTCTTCTGGTGCGGTCTGCGAAATCGTCCAGTTCTGGCAGAAATTGCAGGACAGATTACATCCCACGGTTGCGATGGAGAGAGCCTTTGTTCCTGGCAGAAAGTGAAAGAGCGGTTTCTTTTCGATGGGGTCGATGTGCGCGGACACAGGTTTTCCATAGGTCAGCGCTCGAAGTTTACCGCCGACATTCGCCCTGACACCGCATATACCTCGCTCACCTTCCGAAAGCACGCAGTTGAATGGACAGAGTTCGCACTGCACAGAACCATCGGCAAGTTTCTTATACCACATCGCTTCGTGAAGCGAAAGATTCCACCCGCGAATCCGCTCTGCGGTGATGACGACGGCATTTTTCAACTTATCCAGAATGGAAGCATCTGCGATTAGAAACGACAGCGAGAATACCAGAACGAAAAAAAATTTTGCCGAATATTTTTTTATTTTGACCATCTATCTATTTGTATTCTTCGGTGCAATCTCTGTCCTTATAATGCTTGTTATCGGACACATTGAACCAGAATTCGTCATCCGCAGATTTTACCCAGAAAACCCATCTGCCGTCCTTCAATCTGTGGATGCAGCAGAGGTCATCCCACCTGCCCCATTCTTCCACCGGCTTGCCCGTCAGGACATCCACCCAGAAGGATTTATTGTTTTCCTTTGCCCAGAAAACCCACCTGCCAGCCATCTCATCGATACAGCAAACCTGTTCGTAGCCTTTACTAATCGGTTTGCCTGTTGTGGTATTTATCCAGTATTCCTTGCCGTCCTTTTGCGCCCAATATACCCAGAAGTTCTTGATGGGAATTAAATCCCCGAGCGCATCGAAATCGCCCCATATCTTCTTTCCCGAAGGAATTAAAACCCAGTGCCACTTTTTACCCTCTCTTGCCTGAAACAGCCACTGGTTGTTCGTCTTCTGGATGCAGCACACATCATCGTAAAAACTTCCTATCGGCATACCATTCTGACAACTTATCCACGCGTATTTGCCGTTATACAACGCCTTGAAGACATAAGTCTTTCCCGCAAATTCGAGATTTTCGATGTCGTCATATTCGCCCCAGATGGGTTTTCCGTCCTCTGTATTTACCCAGAAATATTTTGTCCCCTTCATCGCCGGGAAAACCCACTTTTCTCCGTCGAACTGCAACTTGTTGACCCAATCATAAGTTCCCCACTTCGCTATCTTGCCGCCAGTGGATTTATCGCGGAAGAAACAGCCCGACTTATCTATAATCACCTTCGATGTGTCAATGTCGTTCGCGAACAGAAACGAAAAGAAAATTATAACAATCGCTACATAACTCATCTTTTACCTCCTCCGTTTTTTAAAAAATTTCGTCATATTCAATGCAAAAGTCAAGAATTTTCTACGAAAGGACAATCAGATAGATGAAACTACATCTTCTACCTCTTTGATGACAACTTCGGTCTTCTTCATATCATCACTTTCCACAATTAGCCTCACGACAGGTTCGGTATTCGACATTCTGATGTGGACAAATCCACCGCCAATTTTAAACCATATACCATCGATGTCGTTTGTTTCTGCGGGAGAAAATTTTTTAAAAATTTTATCCTGCAAAAGCCCAAAATCCTTATTGAATGGGAACTTTGTCTTAATCATCGCCTTTTTGGGGAATTCATCGACAATTTGGGATAATTTTTCATTCTTTTCAGCCATAAGACCAAGAATCAGCGCCGCCGCCGTTGCCGCATCTCGAACGGGATGCATATCGGGAACGATGACACCGCCATTTCCTTCCCCGCCCACTTTCGCACCGATTTCGAGCATCTTCTCCGATACGAAATATTCGCCCACAGGTGTTCTGTGGACTTCGACACCATATTTTTCCGCAATATATTCAATAACCGTGCTTGTGGAAAGATTTACAACCACATCGCTCGGTTCACTGGAGAGAACTTTTTCGGCTGCAAGAGCAAGGGTCATTTCCTCACCGATGGGAACGCCATTTTCATCGACCACAGCAAGCCTGTCGGCATCGGGGTCTGTGGCAAAGCCGACATCGGCATTATATTCTTTCACAAGTTCCGAAAGCATCGACAGATTTTGCGGAACAGGTTCAGGAGGATGAATGAAATTGCCGTCCATTCTATTTCCGATAGGAATTATCTCCGCCCCAAGTTCTCGCAGGAGAGGAATCATCACCGCAGGTCCTGCTCCGCCAACGCCATCATACGCCACGACAAATTTAGATTTCCTGATGGCACTAATATCGATGCAGGAAAGTTTCAAAACACTTTCTATATGCGTGAAAACACAGCCGCCATATTCTTCGATGTCGCCAATTTCGTCATATTTTGCCCACTGCCTTTCAAAATTGTCATTTAAGTTTATCCCACTCCAGAATGAAGCAGGCAGGAAAAGACCATCTTTATTGAGCAGTTTCAGTGCGTTCCACTGCTCGGAATTATGCGACGCAGTGATTGCAATTCCACCTACAGCATCTGTATGTTTGGTGCAAACTGCGACGGTCGGCGTGGGCAAAATGCCAGCAAGATATACATCTCGTCCAACCATCGAAAGAATTCCGCCGACGAAATGCTCGATGTTTTTGCCCGAAGGACGACTATCACGACCAATTAGAATTGAACCATCATCAAGATAATCGGAAAACGCAGTTGCAATTTTCATAATAATTTCAGGCGTCAAACTCTCGCCGACAATGCCTCTCGCGCCAGATATCGATAATTTCAGCGTCATATCAAAATCCCCGTTTTTATACTAAATGTTTTATGCGGTATGTTTGTGAATTTTAATGGATATTATAATGAATTTGCAATTTTGAAAAAAGAATTTATTTTTTAAAAAATGAAAAATTCAGGAGGGAAGTTTATTATGAAACAGATACTTATATGGGCTGCTTTAATAGGTTTGTGCTGGTCGTTTGCGCCAACAGGCGAACAAAACTTTGTATTCTGGGAACAACCCAGATATACATCGAATAAAACTGCGCAGTCTCAACAAATCGAAAATAAATTTACGCAGAAATACGGCAAAAACTGGGAATTTATATGGAACGAAAGCACAGGACTTCCTCACAGGATTATCGGCGGAGGAATTTTCCTGGGCAATCCGAAGGACGAGGATGACGCGGTGCGCCTGTGCAGAAATTTTATCGCGAAGAACGAAGATTTGTTTCCTGCACGGTGTCAATTGAAGTTGCTTTCCGCAAGAAATGTTTTGAATACCTGGATAATAATATTCAGGGAATATTACGATGATATTCCAGTATTGACCGGCCGCGCCGATTTCAGAATAAAGAAGGGAAACCTCGTTCTCATCGGGTCGGATGTCCATCCCAATCTCGATGTTGATACATCACCGTCGATTTCGCCATTGGAAGCGGAACAGATTGCACATCAGAACTTTGAATTTGAAGAAGTGAATGATGTGCAACTTATGATAGCACCATTTGGTGGCGGCAAACTGATGTGGTATATGTTCGCCAGAAATAGTCTGCCCGTTCACCGATACCGCATATTCATCGATGCGCACACAGGCGAAATTCTTTACTGGTGGGACGACATACAGACGATATACGGAAAAGTCACGGCGATGGTGCATCCACTTTACGAGCTCGACGAACCGGAAACTTTATCCCTTCCCGATATGCACATCGAGGACGAATACGGCGACAGCACATTCACGGACGAAGACGGAAATTATGTAATCGATACGACCTTTGAACCGGGAATGATGATATATGGCAAACTCGTCGGAAGATATGCGGATGTTGTGCCAGTTTCTCACATTCACAGTATCTGCGGCGGTGGCGCTTCCGAAGAACATTTCGACCTCTTCATAGACGAAGAATGCGCGGGGATTGACGAAACCGGCGGGTATTATCATACGAACATCGTTCATTCGTTCTACAAAGCACTCGAACCCGAATTCACATCGATGGACTATCCCGTTCCAGTTGTCGTCAGCGATACCGTTGACCCCTGTCCGCAAAATGCCTTCTGGGATGGGTATGGCATACATCTCGGCGCTGGCGGCGGTGGTTATAGAAATTTCGGGCTATATGCAGATGTGATTTATCACGAATACACTCACGGAACGACGCATTACATATATCCATTTGAAGCACTTCCGTATAACGACCAGCCTGGCGCTATGGACGAAGCATTTTCGGATTATTTTGCCTGCGCAATTACTGGTGAACCGTATATCGGCGAAATCGGGTTAATAATAGGCCAGCCCTGGATGAGAACCCTCGATAATGATTTAAGATACCCTGATGATTGGGTTGGCGAAGTTCACGCCGACAGCAGAATTATATCGGGCGCCTGGTGGGAAATTCGCGAGGCAATTCCAGATCATTCCTACGCCGACACACTCGTTCACTTCACCAGATATACCTATGCAAATAACTTCAACGATTTCGCATACGAAATGCTAATCCTCGACGACGACGATGGAGTTATCTCAAACGGAACGCCTCACGACGACGAAATTATGAATGCCTACACAAGACACGGGATTGGTGGCTTTGGAGTGAAAATTTTCCATAAGCCTCATTCCGACACGGAAGACACTCTTTCGCCATATCGCATTATGGTGGAATTGACATCGTTCACGCCGATTCGCGAAGCGATGCTTTATTATTCCACAGATGGCGGTTCCACATTCACATCGTCAGAACTATCGGAAACCGACACTACAAATATCTGGGATGCATACATTCCAGCACAGTCGGGTGGAACGATGATTTATTATTATCTTACAGCGGAAGACTGGCGCGATTTTTCAGATACTCTTCCAGATGGCGCACCCGATTCTCTGTTCTCTTTCTTCGTCGGACAGGATACGATTCCACCGAAGATAAAACACACACCGCTCTGGGACCAGAGCGTTCTCGCATATCCGTTTCATCCGCGGGCTAAAATTACCGACAACATCGACGCACCAATTTCGGCAAAACTGATTTACGGAAAAAACTCACTTTCCGCTGATACGATATTTATGAATGCCTCGGGAGATGAGCATTTCATCGCTGAAATGGACTTCGACGACAGCGTCTCCGTCGGCGATTCGATCTGGTATTCCATCGTTGCTCAGGATGGCGCAGCGGAACCCAATACAGCATACAGCCCCGGGGAAGACGAATTTTATTCATTCAAGATAGTGCGTTCTTTCTTCTATGATTTTGAAGAAGATGACGGCGGTTTTGTATCGACGCCAGGATGGGAATGGGGAATTCCATCCTATGGACCGGATGGAGCATTTTCCGGAAATCTTCTGTGGGCAACAGGTCTCGATGGCGCATACGATAATGATGCTGATTTATATCTCGAAAGCAGCGATATCGACCTGACGGATTATTCCTCCGCTATACTTCAGTTCTGGATGTGGCTTGAATCCGAACGGCGATACGACGGCGGGGAAGTTCTCATCAGGGTTGACGATGGCGAACCTGTTGCCATCGAACCAATCGGCGGCTATAATTCCCGCATTGTGGTCGCACTCGATGGAGAACCAGGATTTTCTGGAAGCACGCACGGCTGGAAACAGGTGACCTTTGACCTTGCTCCCTATGTCGGTCATCACATAAAAATTCAGTTTCACTTCGCATCGGACGACGCAATGGCGGGTGCGGGCTGGTATATCGACGATGTTGCAGTTCTGGAAACCAGTTTTCTCATCCCGCCGATAAATTTCTATGCAGAGAGCGGATATGACGAAATGGTGCCGCTGCACTGGGACACGCCATCAGAGGGAGTGATAGAATATCTGCTTTATAGAAACACCAGCAACGAAATGCCAGAGGAACCGATAGCGCACATATCGGCAGATGATACTTTCTACATAGATTATGATGTTGTCAATGAAACGAGATACTTTTACTGGCTGGTTGCCGTGTATGAGCGCGGCAATTCCGCACCTGCTGGACCCGTTCCTGCCACGCCGTTCAGAGTGATAATATCTGTTGTTCCCGAAAGCCTGTATGTGGCGATAAATTCTGGCATCATCTTCGATACATCGCTTACTGTGGCAAACATTGGAATGGGCAATCTTGCCATTGACATCTTCGAAATGCCTTATGGCGATGGATTGTTCAGAACAACGCCCGATTTCAGATATCTCTTCAATTCGGAAGAATTTGCAAATCTCTTTGGAAATATACACATAATTTCGCCACATATTTCATATACACCCGCTGACTATACGACGGTTCCCGACCCTGAACTGTGGCATCTTCTCGCCAAAGACCCGCAGGAAGGTGTTTCGCTTGACATAGACAAATTCTTTGGGCAGATAAAGAACACAGGCGTTCCATACGCATATTTCAGAATTACGGGCTACGAAAGTTTTGGCGACCCCGATTCATTTGCCATGACGATTATGCTCGACACGGACAGAAATCCATCCACGGGATATGTGGACGGCGGCGGCATAGAATATATGGTGGCTATTGCCAATTTTATGGGATATAATGGAATGATTCTGCGATACAATCCCGACAGTCCTTATGGGTGGGACATAGTCAGCCCGCCCGACTGGATATATCATTCCGCTGGCGAGGACACAATTGAAGTCGGTTTTAGAGTATCACTCATAGGTTCTCCCGAAGCGGCATACATAAGATGTGCTTCTATGGCAGGGCTTGCGGGAACATCGCCTGAAATAATCGATTTGCTGCCCGACGAAACGGAAAATCCGCTGGAATTCTATTTCTACGATGCGGTATGGCTGTCCGTTCGTCCCGTTGTGGATACGATAAGTTCTGAACCGCACAATATAACCGTATCGTTCAATTCACAGGGAATGCCTATTGACCACACGGAAATTGCGGCGCTCCAGTTTAAATCCAACGACAGAGACAACCCCGACCTGCGCGTTCCTGTGATTATGCACATCGTTCCTTCCGCAGTTGATGAATCTAAAATGCCCAAAGAAATGAGTTTGAAAATCCCCGAACCCACACCATTCAACGCATCGACCGAAATTCAGTTTTCTCTTCCGGCATTAGAAGATATTGAACTATCGATATTTGACGATTCTGGAAGAAAAATCCGCACGCTTGTGAAAGGAAAACTGCTTGCGGGAACATACAGAGCAGTCTGGCGCGGAAACGACGACAGCGGAAAATCAATGCCATCGGGAATTTACTTCGTAAAACTTTCGACCAGTTCGAAGACAATCCTGCGAAGAACTGTTCTTGTGAAATGATAACTATGCACACCGATAAAACTGTGATGGAAAAACTCGAAAAACTTTTCATCGTTGTTCTCTGGGGATTGCTGCTCCTTTTGTGCTGGCACACAATAGCTGCTCGAACTGATGCGGGCTTGAGCCTCGACGACGGATACATTCACCTCGTATATGCCAAAAATCTCCTTTCGGGGCACATCTTTCAGTTCAACATCGGTGAAACATCGACAGGAAGCACTTCGCCGCTGTGGGTAATTCTCGTCGCCACATTTGGAGCGATTTTCGGGCTTATGCCTGCCGTCTGGATTTTATCGGCGATATCGTTTCTGCTCGCCGCATTCTCGTCATACTATCTCGCGAGAAAAATTCTGCTCGCTCTGGGCAAAGATAATAGAACAATACCGATTTTTTCCGCTCTCGCAGTCGTTCTGTTCGGCAGATTTCTCTGGCACGCATTTTCGGGAATGGAAACACAACTTTTTTCCGCCGCAGTGACATTTTCGATTGCACTTTTTATTACAGAAGCAGTCGAAAGGCGAAAGAACATCGCCTCCGCGATACTGTCTGGGCTGGCAATTTTCATAAGACCCGAAGCGTTTTTGCTGTATGTCATTATGTTCTCCGGATACATCTTCGTCCATCGAAAGAATATTCGCCGCGCAATACTTCCAATTATGATAATCGCAGGATTTTCGGCACTGTATTTCGTCTTCAATCTGCTTCTCACGGGACACCCCTTGCCGAACACATTTTTCAGCAAAAGCGCGATTTATCGCGGAACGAGATGGGATTACATAGCATACACGATTTCGACATTCTGGCACGATAACTTTGCACTCATAATCGCTCTGATATTGTCATCGATTGTGCTGATTGTCATTTCTGCGAAGAAGAAGATGCTGATAGCATTGTTGCCGTTGTTGTGGGTCTTTGGGCTGCCTGCGGCAAAATTTTTGGTGTCCATTCAGGAAGTCCACTTCGGGCGATACACGATTGTAATTGTTCCATCTCTCACCGCTGTGGCATTTTCTTCGCTGGTATTTTTTAAAAAAAGATGGCATATTCTCGCCGTTTGCATCGCGATATTGCTACCATCGATTGTGGGGCTGCCGCGCTGGATAAAAATGCCTGCGCGAACCATTGAACAAATCAACACAATTCACGGACAGACGGCAAAGTGGATTTTGAAAAACACATCCGACGATGACCTCGTTGCGACTCACGATGTCGGCAGGATAAAATACGACACGGGCAGAAAAATCCTCGACCTTGCGGGACTGACATCAAACGAAGCGACAATGCTGATATGGGAAAAGAGAAAACTTCTTCACGAACATTACATAGTTTTCGACTCCATAGCGGCAAAATTGATATTGAAACACCATCCGAAAGTGCTGGCGATATCGCCAATCTGGTTTCCGTATATCGCGGCGAACAGGTCGGCGGTTAAATTTTTGTGGCGAACACATCAATATATAAACGCAGTGGAATGCGTTCCCGAACTGGATGTCTATGAGGTGCTGCCATCGGCGGATACGACAATATTTCAATTCTGGCGCTATGGCTTCCATCCCGATAAGCAGTGGATAATAAGAACGATGCTGCCGCAGGCGGCACAGGTGGTTATGACAATGTCAACGATGCCATCCGAAGAACGAACTCGCTACATTCAATACATCAGGGAACAAAACGAAAAAATATATCCATATTTCGATGTGTCGCTTCACGGCATTCTGAACGACCTGATTGACTGGAAAATGTATGATGAAGGGATAATTGTTGCCACCTTTGGCTGTGCATTGTATCCGGAAAATGCGGGACTGTGGAATATTCGCGGGGCGCTCTATTCTCAAACAAAAAAATTTGACAGGGCAACCAACTCCTTTCAGAAAGCGGTTTCGCTGGCACCCGATAGGGAAGAATACAGAACCAATTATGCAATTTCCCTCCTGAATTCAGGAAAATTAGACGAAGCAAAAGCGCAGGCGGATTCGATTCTCGCAAAAAATCCAGAAAACGGCATCGCGCAGAAAATAATCGAAAAAATAGAAAAACAGAAATAACTGCCGTCCAATCATAGAAATGAAATACTCGATAGGCGAAGAAATAGAACTTGTGGCGGAAAAATTTGTCTATGGCGGAACAGCGCTTGCACACAGAGATGGCGAAAATTTTTTCATCTACGGTGCAATTCCCGAAGAAAAAGTTCGCGCAAAAATTTTTAAAAGAAGAAAACGGGTATGGTATGCAGAAGTCGTTGATGTAATCGAGCCTTCGCCGTTGAGAATCGTTCCGAAATGCCCTCACTTTGGAAGGTGCGGGGGATGCACCCTGCAACACATAGACTACGAAACGCAGTTGAAGTTCAAGCAGGAAATTTTTTTCGAAACGCTCTCGCGCATCGGCAATTTTAATCATATATGTTCTGGTGCAGGCTCGGATTTAGCCGCGATTGTCAGGTCGCCGCTCGAATGGGAATATCGCAACAAGATGGAATTTTCCTTCGGCAGGGATGAAAATGGAAAAATATTTCTCGGGCTGCACCGACGGGGGAAATACGCTGTCCTCGTTCCTGTGGCGAAGAATTGCCTGCTGATTCCTGAAGATGTGAGAAAAATTTGCGCTGCCGCCGAAGAAATTTTAAACGCAGAAGATTTTTTCCTCTGCACCGATGATTACTTTTTAAAATTTTTCACTGTCAGGTGGAGTTTCGCTCAAAAGAAGGCGCTTCTCGGCATAACTGCTGCGGACAGTTCCAGAAACGAAAAGATTGCACAATTTTTTAAAAAACTTTTTAAAAAATTTCCAGATATTGTCGCAGGTGGTTTTCTGACGACAAATCCCTTTGGGAGCAGCACATCGGGGAAAATTTTTTATCTTTTTGAAAAAAGGGAAATTTACGAATTTATTGGCGAACTAAAGTTTTCTATTTCGCCGCTGTCATTCTTCCAGACGAACCCGCCTGGAGCGGAAAAACTCTACAATCTTGCGCTGGAATTTGCGGAACTTTCGGGAAACGAAAGAGTGTGGGACCTATACTGCGGCACTGGAACAATCGGGATGTATTTTTCAAGGAAATCGTCGCAGGTCGTCGGCATAGAAGAAAATCCTGATGCAGTTGCCGATGCAAGAAGAAATGCAGAAGAAAACGAAATTGCCAATATAACATTCATCGAAGGGGATGTCCGCAGGGTGCTTTATCAACTGTGGCAAATGAATTTTGCCCAACCCGATGTGGTCATAATCGACCCGCCGCGAGCAGGACTTTCTAAAAAATCGTCCGAGAGAATTGCGCAATTTTCACCGAAAAAGATAGTATATATTTCCTGCAATCCATCCACGCTGGCAAGGGATGCACTTCTGTTTTCACAATACGGATACAAATTGATAAAAGCCCGTCCTGTCGATATGTTTCCGCAGACATATCACATTGAAGGCGTTGCACTGCTGGTCAAAAATGCTTAAAGCAACCTGTCAGCAGAAAAGTATAATTCCCTTGTAAACTCGCTGAAATTTTAATATTTTTCTTATATGTTCAAATATTTTTCTCGTAAAATATTGAGCTGGTGGCATCATTTTCGTGTAATGTGGTCATCCTTTTACCGCGACGGTGGACCGATGATGGCGGCGGCTATCTCGTTCTACTTTATGTTGTCTGCAGTCCCGCTTACGCTTTTAAGTCTTTCCATAGTGGGAATGATACTTGGTTCGCCAGAAAGAGCTGCATCGCTTATCATTTCACTGACAAATATGCAATTATTTCTGCCCGACGGCACGATGCACATCGGTTCTTTTTTCCGAACTTTTGTTCGCCACGCATCTACGGTGAGCAAACTATCGTTTTTACTGTTGTTTATATTTTCAGGAGGCGTATTTCTGACTGTCGAATCCGCCATAAATCGCGTATTCGAGCGTAGAGAAAACCGTCCGCTGTGGAGACAACTGCTGTTCGCATATATATTGATGTTCTTCACATATCTCGCTCTCATCGGTTCCGCTGGCGCCACCTGGTCGGCAATACTAATTTCGGACTTCGGTATTTCTGTGCTCGGGCTGTCGGCGCAGAGTTATGGACATTTCTGGCGATGGTTCTTCCTGCTTGCGCCTGTGTTGTGGGTGTCAGTGTATTTCGGGCTGATATATAAATTTATTCCTCACAGAAAAGTCCCCTGGAAATATGCTATACTCGGGGGATTGTTCGCAGGAATAGGATGGGAAGTTGCCAAAAGACTTTTTACATTGTATATAAGATATGTCGTCAGGTTGAGCGAGTTGTATGGAGGTATAAGCGCCGTCCTCGCAACTTTTATGTGGATATTTTACACAGCGGCGATTCTGCTTTTGGGCGGAGAGTTGACTATGAGTTTCATCCGTTCGAACTGCGAAAAAATATCGAAAAAATCGGCGGAAAATGCACTGAAAAGAATGTAAAGGTAAAAAGTGTCTCATTCATTATTCCCGTATATTCATTGAAAAACTTTTTAAGCAAAGATTTGATTTGTCAGCCTGATTGTGTGATTTGTGATTTGGATATTTTGCCATTTGACAAACCATACAGGATATGATAACTTGTGAGAAATATAATATGGAGGTATAGTTATGAGCGGACATTCAAAATGGGCATCGATAAAGCATAAAAAGGCGGTGACCGATGCGAAGCGCGGCAAACTGTTCACGAAGTTGATAAAGGAAATCACTGTTGCGGCGCGCACGGGCGGAGGCGACCCTTCTGGAAATCCACGCCTTCGAACGGCAATCGCCGCAGCAAAAGCAGCAAATATGCCCGCTGACAATATCGAACGCGCAATAAAAAAGGGAACAGGCGAATTGCCCGGTGTATCATACGAAGAAGTGACATACGAGGGATATGGACCTGGCGGCGTTGCAATTATCGTTGAAACTATGACGGACAATAAAAAGCGCACAGTCGCAGAAATAAGAAATATTTTTTCAAAACTGGGCGGAAATCTCGGAGAAAATGGCTGTGTCGCCTGGATGTTTTCAAAAGTCGGGCTGATACTCGTTCCTGCAGAAAATACGGATGAGGACAAACTGATAGAGGTCGCCCTCGAAAGCGGCGCAGACGATGTGAAACAGGATGGAGATTTTTACGAAGTATATACACAGATGAATAACCTCTTCGATGTTCGGGAAAAATTGATGGAAGCGGGAATTACCGTGGAATCTGCGGAAATAAGCGCGGTTCCGCAGAGCACAGTCACGGTGACGGGCAAAGATGCACAGAAATTGCTCAAACTACTGTCAACCCTCGAAGACCACGACGATGTCCAGAAGGTGTATTCAAATATGGACATCCCCGACGAGGAAATGGAGAACATGGAATAATTGAAAGAACACTTAATATGCCGACAATTCACAGGGAAAGAGGGTTTAGATTCTTCTTTTTCAGCAATGACTTTGAAGAAAAACCGCATATTCATATTGAATCAGCAGGAAAATATGCAAAGTTCTGGTTAGAACCCATTGAAATTTCAAAAAACTATGGATATAATGAAAGGGAACTCAATATTATAGCAGATATTATCAAAAGAAACAAAAATATATTTTTACGGAGATGGAATGAATACTTCAATTAAAGATAAATTCCCTGTACTTGCAAGGTCGGTGCGTTTTACCAAGCATAAGATGTTTATTCGCCTGAGCGATGGTCGTGAAATTGGAATTCCACTGGAATGGTTTCCTGCCCTGAGCAGCGCAAAACCAGAGCAACTGAAAAAGTGGAAACTCATCGGAAATGGAATAGGTATTCACTGGGATGAACTTGACGAAGACATTCTCGTAGAACCTCTGTTAAAACCTCACTACTATCTCGTCGGTTCACACTAAATCCACGATGCAGAAGAATAATACTGCACACCTTTAATCGGGTTGGAAAGGATATAAGATACCAGTTCATCCAGTTTTTGCGCATCGCTGATGTCAACCGTTCCAGCATCCACGACAAGAAGCGGAGTTTTTTCCCAGCGAAAGAAAAATTCGGTATATTCCTTCGTCAGCGCGGATAAAAATTCTTCTGAAATGTATTTTCTCTCGAAATCCCTGCCGCGTGTTGAGATATTCCTTACCAGATTTTCAACAGGCGACTGCAGAAAGACCACCAGTTGCGCATCTGGAATGTCGCGCCGTAAATTTTTTTCCACCTGACGATATAACCTGAATTCCGCTTCGGTGAGAAGCATTTTCGCATAAAGTTCGTCTCGTTCGAACACAAAATCACTGACGGCGCTCTGATGAAACAAATCCATTTCCAGAAGCGAAGACAATAGGCGATATCGCGAGAGGAGAAAAAAAATCTGCGAAGAAAATGCATAGTGCCTCGGGTCGCGATAGAAGTCCACGATAAATGGATTTTCATCGACGGGGGATTCTATAAGCCTCGCTCCCAATTTTTTTGCGAGCGCTCCCGCAACAATCGACTTTCCCGCTCCTACTGGTCCTTCAACAGCGATGTAGTTATAGAACGCCAAGTTTCATCCTCTTTGATATTGATTATCGTTCTCAACTGCGGCGGCAATTTTTTCTCAAAATCGGAAATTTTTCCATCAAACAACGGGTGCTCGACATCGGGGGCAATCTCGACGAGCGGAACCATAAAAAAATCGCGCATCAAAAGATACCTGTGCGGAATCGTCAGCGCTGGCGTGGAAATTATCAGATTTCCAAACAGTAAAATGTCTATGTCTATCGTGCGCTTTCCCCATACAACCTTTCGTTCCCTGCCAAGTTCATCCTCAATTTCCTGAAATATTTTTAAAATCTCTTCGGGCTTGCCGCCGAACGAAACACGCAAAACCGCATTTAAAAAATTCGGCTGTCCCGTAAGTCCCCAGGGTTCTGTCTCATATAGGGACGATGCCGCCAGAACATTCATCTTGTCGGCAATTTTTTTTATAGCGCTGCATAAAAATTTCTCGCGCTCGCCGACATTCCCGCCCAGCGAAATGTATATTTCATCTTCCATCAACGATTCCGTTCAACTTCGACTTCCACCGACTCCAGAAATCCGGGGAACGGCGGATGATTTTTTCGCACTCTCACGACGAGTTTCTTCGCCATCGGCTGGTTCTCGAAAAGCGCATCCGCAAGCCTTTCCGCAACGGTCTCCGTGAGATGAAAACGATTCTTTCTGAAAAATTTTTCAATTTCCCAGTAAATCGTCTCATAGTTGACGACGGAATCGTCAAGTTTGTCGTGCTTTGCGGCAGTAGCCGTATCGTAATCAATTTCGACATCCACAGAATAGCGCTTGGCAAGTTCCTTCTCCGCCGAAGTCAACCCGTGATACCCAAAAAAACTCATATTGCGCATCCTTATTATACCCATTAAAACCCTCCTGATGATAGTTTATATTAAGATAAAAAGCCAATTAAAAGTGTCAATACATTATGAAGAAATCCGCTCCTTCATAATTTGAAATTTTTTTAAAATTATATCCGCAAGTTCCTTTGGACTGGTCTCGGAATATTTTTTAAACCTGATTGGTTCGTCAATACATATCTTCACTCCCGTTGGTCTTATTATTTTTCCACCCCGGGGAAGGATTTTGTGGCTTCCCCAGAGAAGCACGGGAACAATCGTTGATTTCGCAATTCTTGCAGGTCGAAACGCGGATGTATGAAATTTGCCAAATGTACCGTCAAAGGAACGCGTGCCCTCCGGAAAGATGGCAAGAACAGCACCACTGGAGAGAACATTTGATATACCTTCAAATCTGCGCAGTTCGTCCTTGCTCGCCTTTCGACTTATCGGAATGCAGCCTATAAATTTCATCCACAAGCCGAGAACAGGGACGGAAAAAAGATTTTCCCGCGCTATGAAGCGAATTCTGCCGTCAATCCAGCCGAGAACGAGCGGAATATCGAAAAAACCTTGATGATTGACGATATAGACGACATTTTCTTCGCCGCGCGGAAGATTTTCCCTGCCATAAGTTCTAACTCTGCTTAATGTTCCCCATACGGCAAGTTTCCCCCACATCGTCGCAATCATCGATATAATTTTCCTGCTCTTGAAGATGCGCTCAAAAAACCACGCAACTGGAATTAGCACAATAGGAAAGACAAAAAGCAACGCGAGAAACACAGCATAGAAACCAGTTAGAATGTATTGAAAAATTTTTGCGATGTGCTTCATATCCAAAATGTTCAATTCTTTTTTGCCGCATCGAGCAACAACTTTTCGAACTTTTCAGCAGCGATATCCCACGAATAGTATTTTCTGATCACTTCCTTAGCCTTCTGCGATAGAACATTTCGCAAATCCTCATCGTCCACTATTTTCTGGAATTTTTGCAAAAAATCGTCGAATGAATTCGTCTGGAACACAAGAGCGGCATCATAGACTGCGGACACATTTTCGGAAATATCGCTCACGAGCAAAGCGCATCCATTTCCCATAGCCTGCAAAATGGACAGCGAAGTTCCTTCTATTGTTGATGCATTCACGAAAACTGCGGCATTAAAGTATAATTCATCCGCCTCAGCGCCGTAAATCGGTCCTGGAACGATAATTCTATCATCTCCCTGCGCAGCCTGTTTAACCCGCTCAACGAAATCGGGAAGATACCTGTTCCCGCCAACTATGACGAGTTTCATATCGGTCTTCACCTGCTTAAAGACCTTCGCAATCAAATCCTGACGCTTTTCAGGCGTGAGCCTTCCAATTGTGGCGACATATCTTTTTGGCTGTAAACCCAGTTTTTCGAGAATCCCCGTCCGCTCGACAGATTCCACAATTTCCGAACCCGATGGAATGTATTCAACATTTTTTCCGTATGTTTCGAGATAATGTCTTTGAGCGGGAATCGCATCGACGACGATGTGTGCAGCGACTTTTGCCGCAAGCGCCTCGCTCTTTCGCAAAAACCACCTTCCAAAAACGCCGTATTTCTCGCGCTTCCAGTCGAGACCATCGACGAACATAACAGACCTCTTGCCGAAAATTTTCAGCAAAAGGACATCGATAGCATTGCCTATGTTGAAGGCAAAGATGACATCATATTTTCTGAAAATTGCATCCACCGCGGAAATGGCGGTATGAGACGGAGTTGAGAGATGCGGAAGTTCCAGCGACGGCAGATATTTTAAGTTTATGCCGTCAAAAGTTTTCGGTTTTCCCTTTCGCCAGCCGCGACAATATACCGTTATCTCGTGTCCCTTTTCGGCGAGCCTCGACACAACATTTTGCGCCGTGACTTCAAATCCGCCATAGTTGGCAGGAATACCCCTTATGCCGATTACTGCTATTCGCATATAAAATATTTACACGACATCAATTTTTTTAAGGCGTTCCACATATTCCTTAAGAGCATTACGCCAGTGCCTCATCCCAAATCCAATTTCGTTCAATCTTATGGATGTTATCGCTTCCATTGGCGGACGAACCGCCCTGGTAGGAAACTTGCTCGACGGAACTGCTTCGACTTCTGTGTTAAACTTCGCAAAATCCCTTATTGCAACGGCAAGGTCATACCTGCTGGCAGGCTCACCTTCATTTGCAATGTGAAAAAGGCCCGAAACATCCCTCTCAATCATCCCGAGAATTACATTTCCAATATCGACAGAATAGTTCGGCGAGCCCCAGATATTTGAAACTGCCTGAACACGCGGCAATTTTTTCATCATATTAAAAATTTTTCCGACGAATTTTTTGTCGTTTTTTCCGCCGCCAAACAGCCATCCAACGCGAAGAATAAGCCACCTATCTTCGGAAAGAATTTCCTGAACGGCAAGTTCGCCCTCATACTTGCTCTGACCATATACATTCGCAGCCTTCGGAATGTCGGTCTCAATGTATGGTCTGCCCAGTTTTCCCGAGAAAATGCCGCTTGTCGATATGTAAATCATCTTCGCGCCAATTTTTTCACACGCCTCGGCGATATATCCCGTTCCTCTGGTATTTACATTCATAGCATCTTCGGGATGTTCCTCGCACCAATCGAGGTCGGTGAGTGCAGCCATATGCAGAACTAAATCGAAACTACCAGAAATTATCGTATCTAAAACAGCATTTCTATCGGTGATATTAAGACTGCTCTGGTCTGGAACGATTGTATTGAACTTCTTCGCAAGAATTGGCACCACATCGGAACCTAACATCCCATTGCCGCCTGTAATGAGAATTTTTTTCAAAATCAATCTCCTCGATATACTATTCTTCAAACCAGGTCTTCAACTGCGATATAAAACTTCGCGCCGTCAAATCGTATCGCACAGGTGTAATCGACACATACCCCTGCCGAAGTGCCATCAAATCAGAATCCTCTCCTCTATCTACTTCGACCATAGTTCCGCTCATCCAGTAGTATGTCCTTCCCTGCGGGTCTATTCTGCGTTCGAAGAAATCGTCAAAATATGTTGTCGCCTGCCGCGTGATTTTAATCCCCTTTATCGAATCCACCGGCAGCGCGGGGACATTGACATTCAAAAACACTCCACCAGGCAAACCTGTATGAAGGACTTTTTCGGCAATCCTTCTGGCGAATATTGCAGCAGGCTTAAAATCAGCATCCGAGCGGTGAGTATCGAGGGACACCGCAATTGATGGAATGAGAAGCATCGTTGCTTCTGTGGCTGCGGATACTGTTCCCGAATAAATCAGCGATGCTCCGACATTTGCCCCCTGATTGATTCCGGAAATCAGCAAATCGGGCGGTTTCTTCATTATCACACGAGTGGCGAGTTTCACGCAATCCGCCGGTGTGCCGCTCACTGCATAGCCGAAAAACCTGCCATTCTGATTGACATCATATATCCTCAAAGGCTCCGCAAGAGTAATCGCATGACCAACGGCGCTCTGCTCCCTGTCGGGCGAAACTATCACAACTTCATATTTCTCCCGCAGGTGTTCCGCAAGCGTGAGAAGACCAGGCGCATATATTCCATCATCGTTAACTATTAAAATCGGCATTTTCCCTCCAGAATTTTTATATCAGAACAAAATAACATACATCACCCCGCTATCTTACAAATAAGTTCTACGACTTCTAAACTGCGATGAAATCAAACAACAACTGTTATTCGCCTTCGATAAGTTTTTTAAATCTATTCAATTTTATCAGCACTTTGAACTCCGGTTCCTCTGCCGCTTCTTCTCGATAGGGTTCAAAAAGTTCCACCGCATTTTCAATTTCATCCACCGCTTCATTTGGATTGCCCAATGAAAGTAAAATCATAGCCCGGTAATAATGTCCCATTGCCAGCCCATCAAATATGGCAAGAGCAGAATCCACGGCAACCATTGCCTTATTGTCATTGCCCAATTTATGATACGCCAGACCTATCTGCGCCCAGGTAACTGGCTCGTCGGAATACTGTGATACCACCTTTTCCCCGTAGAAAACTGCACTGTCGTATTGTCCGAGGTGGTTGTGAATTATCACCTTGTTCGCCCAGGCACTGATATAGAAGGAATCAAGTGCAATTGCTTTATTTATGGCATTGAGCGCAGGCTGCAGTTCATTCAACTGGTCATACGCAATGGCGAGTCCGTTGAACAGTTCCGGGGAATCTGGCTTCAATTCCACCGCCTTTTCATAAGCTTGTGCCGCAAGATATGGTTCCTGCCGCTTTCTGTGAAGTTGAGCGAGATATATCCACGGGTCGGGGTCTGCAGGATTCAGGTCGGCAGCACGATGATAGCAGGAAATTGCTGCGGAGTCCTGTCCCTGCATATCATAAGCAATTGCCATATTGAACCACGCCGCTGCAAGTGTGGAATCCTTCTGCAATGCTTGCTCCCACTTCGCTATTGCACCATCGTAGTCGCCATTTTGCAGAAGTTCGATACCCCGATTGAACTCCGCAGGTGGTTCCTTAACAGTCTCCTGTGCAAATACAACAGACATAACAGCCACAGCGACAAATGTTGTCTTCCAGTTCATATAAACTCCACAAATCCTGTGTATGTTTTTATTTTTTGCCAAGTATCCTTTTTATAAGCACTTCAATGCCAAGGGATGCGCGGAATAGGCTGCTCCCCGGCGATGTGCCCGGGGAAGTCAGGATTTTATTTTCCTCATCGAATATGACTTCGTGTGGCTGAACTTTCATCACATCAGCGCCAACTGATTTTATCACTTCCACGATTTGTGCATCATCATTGATTGTTATAATTGGTTTAATTCTCGATTTTAATATAAAAGCGACAAGGGCGGCGCCATATCCCAGCGCACCGATGAACTTTTCGCGCACATAAACTCCCGCCACAAGTTCGCGCAATTCCGGAATTACCTGCGCTTCTGTTCCATCACGCAATATTGAACTTAAAATTGTAATATTTCCTTTGCCACCAGGGAACAAAAGGGCATCGAGCTCTTTCGGGTCAGCATCGTCGATGAAGAACACATCTCCGCGAACCAGAAGCGACGCTTCCTTTGAAAAGTCCCGCATCGGACTGCTCTTCCGCCGAATGCCAGGAATATTCCGCTCGACACTCTCGCGAGGAACATAGGGAAAAACTTTTGCGCCGTATCGCTCTATCTCACGAAGAATATAACAGACATCCCAGACCGATGAACCATCGTCATAGCCGAGGCCTGAAATTATAATGCCAAATTTCTTCATAATTTAATTAAATAACAAATTTCACACGATTGAGCAAGAACTTTTTATAATGGGAGCTTGCAACTAATTTTGTGTAATATTTTGCTCTCACCATAGAAATGCTGTTTCATTTTCCCCCTGATTTTGGTTTCCAGTGCCAGGGAGGTTAATTTATATAACCTCCAAAATTACACAAAATAAGTTATAAACCCTATTTCGCTAAAATCATTGACATAGGCAAATCTAATATTATATTAAGTAGCATTGACTTTTAAGTATAAACAATTCTTGACGGATAAAGACATCAGTAAAACACAAACAGCGGGAGGTAAAAAATGCGACGGGGAGTTTTTATTCTTATATCAATCTTCGCGGTGATACTTATTCTCACAGGTTGTTCAAAAGAAGAGGAGGAGACGCCTGAACCACCATCTATAACGGCGCCTCAACTTACAACTATAGCTTATGAAGAATCGATAAAGGTAGTGTGGGATGATTCTCCTGAAGCGAGCGAGAGCGGATTTAAGGGATACTATTTCTATGTGTCCAATACAAATCTTTCAACTCTTTCAGATAGCGAACTTGATGAATATCTCACAAATACAACTCCTGAACTTTTCAACGAATATCTTCTGACGGAATACGCAGATACGGCGCTTGATATAAACGGGATTTATTACTTTGGCATTCGTGCGGTTCGCGCTGTGGAAAGTGGGGACACATTATCGCCTCTACGTGTTGTTGAAACTTCTCCTGTGATTATCGGAAGCGGAAAAATATTTGAATACTCCTCCGATTCGGTGTGCGCATATAACTTTGAAGAAGGCACGGCAATAACCTCTTCCGAAACGAGTCCAAGTCCTGATTTTTATCTCGATACCTGTGCAGCCTGTGATGTATCGGGATATGCCGTGAAAAGCCCGCACCTGTCAAATTCCTCCTGGACAGGTGAATGCGGTTTCAAACTGCTCGGCACGGGAAACGCCGACGACTATTGCGAAACTGACAATTCGGGAATGAACGATTACTGCGAAATATCGATGCAGGTTTATGCTATAAAGACGGCTACCAATCACTATGTTAAGATGTGGATTACTGGTTTCGGAGGCGAGTTTCCGAACGAATACATAGAGTTCAAGTATAAGTATCAGACAAAAGTCAGTTATCCGCACTTTTGACGCGAAATTATCGACATAACATTTTTTGAGCATTTTATTTTGACTGCCAGATAATTTTGGGAAAAAATCGACACAGCACAGGAGCATAGATATATGAATGAAAAAATATTTTTCGTATCGGCGGAAGTATATCCATTTGCCAAAGTTGGCGGGCTTGCGGATGTTGCTGGAGCGCTTCCTAAGGCGCTGTCTATACTGGGCGCCGATGTATCTGTCATTATGCCTTACTACGGTGATGTTCAGGAGAAAGCCAGAGATTTTCAAATAAAACCAGCGGAAATTAGAGGCGTTCCGATTGTCGTGGGCGATAATGTTGAAAATTTTGACCTATATTCCGCAAAACTGCCAGATTCACAGGTGCCAATATATTTTGTAAAGAGCGAAAAATATTTCGACAGGAAGGGAATATATTTTGACCCCGAAACTAAAAAGGACTTTCCCGACCAGGCGGAGAGATTGATATTTTTTGCGAAAGCAGTTCTGGAAAGCGCATCAGCATTGAAGTTCAAGCCCGACATACTTCACACGAACGACCATCACACATCGATACTGCCGGCATATTTGAAAATCACACACCGCCACCATCCAATATGGCGAAATACTGCAACCGTGCTGACAATACATAATCTCGCGTATCAGGGCATTTTTCCACCGGAGACAATGGACCTGATGGGGCTTGGCGAAGAATTTTTCTATCCCGAAGGACCTTTTGAATTTTACGGCAATGTCAACTTTTTGAAAATCGGCATTTTCTTCGCCGATGCGGTGAACACCGTAAGCCCCACATACGCCACAGAAATCCAGACGCCAGAATATGGCAACAAACTCGATGGAGTTCTCCGCTCCGTTTCGCACAAGGTGTTCGGAATTATAAACGGTGTTGACTATTCTGTGTGGGACCCATCTGTCGATGAAAATATAGAATATAAATACTCCATCGACGACCTTTCGGGCAAAAGAATGATGAAATCGGTCGTCCTTCGTCAGTTTGAACTTCCTGAAGAACTCGATATACCTCTTATTGGGATGATTGGCAGGATGGCAGACCAGAAGGGCTTCGACCTCGTGGCAGAAATTCTTCCTGAACTGATGAAAAAGGATGTCAAAATGGTGATTCTCGGTTCAGGCGACCCCAGATACGAAAAGATGTTCAAAGATGCACAGAAAAAATACCCCAAAAAGTTAAGCGTATATACTGGTTTTAATGGACCTCTCGCACATAAAATCGAAGCAGGAGCGGATATGTTTCTTATGCCATCTCGTTTCGAACCCTGCGGACTGAACCAGATGTATTCGCTGAGATACGGCACTGTCCCAATTGTGAGGAAAACAGGCGGACTTGCAGATACCGTAATCGATGTGGACGAAAAGCCAAATGTTGGAACGGGATTTGTGTTTTCAGAATATTCGCCGCAGGCGCTGCTCGATACAATAAATCGCGCGCTGATGCACTTTTCCGAAAGAAAGGAATGGCGAAAAATCATCATCAGAGGAATGAAACAGGATTTTTCCTGGGAAGTTTCTGCGAAAAAATACCTCGAGTTATACAGAAAAGTAAAAGAAATGAAAGGATAGAATCCGTTTGCGCACAATTATTGCGAATTTTAACTACCCTTCACTTTCGAGAACAATTACAGCAGCAGCATATTCTTTCGTGTGAGACAATGAAACTTTAATATTTGATATTTTTTTTCTGCGGCAGATTTTTTGTGCTTCGCTGTTGAGAATTATTTCAGGCATTCCGCCTTCTCTGTTCAGCACGGCGACATCTCGCCACCTTAATTTTCCTGAAAGCCCGGTGCCCAGAGCTTTGAAAAAGGCTTCCTTCGCACAAAACCGCGCAGAAAAATGAATGGCAGGGAAGCGTTTCGATGTGCAATATGCTATTTCATCAGGAGTGAAAACCCGCTCGGAAAAACGAGAGCCATAATCGTCGAGCATCTTCCTGATGCGCGAAACTTCTACAATGTCTATTCCAATACCAACAATCACGGGTTTACGACTCGACTTGTATTATCTTGAATAGAAAAATGAAAAAATCACTTCTTCTCGGGTTTTAGATAAGAAGAATAAGTTTCAGGGTCGAGTATAATTTCTTCGGCTTTCTTTATCTCGGGGTCTGTTCCGAGGACAATTTGCCTGTATCTCTCCTTTTCTCCCCATAGTTTGGATATAAATTCCCGCCGCAGAGCGCGAACGATGTAATCTCTGCTTCTCTGGAATTCGTATTCCCTTTCCTTTTCCAGCTGTTTGTGGAATTGTTCAAGTGCAGTCATCGTTTCAGGCGAAAGACTATCCTCTTCTGCCACAGAATCAACTTCATTGAGAATTTCTTCTGCGCGAGTTCTGTATTCAAACTCCTTATCTTCAATATACTTGCGGAACTCCCTGATAATTTCATCAGTTATCTCAAAATCGGGGGAAGTAATAGCATTTTTATGTTCCGCAGTGTAATGGACGACGAAGGAGAAGAAAAGTCCCTTTCGTTCCAGTTCGATTTCGAGTTTGTTCAGTTTTTTCTGCTTGTATTCCACATCGGGGGTAATTCCACCGCCGCCATATACTTTCCTTCCGCCCGTTGTGAAATACACGGGTTTTTCCTCGGTAGTGTCTGTATCTGCGGGCTCAGTTTCAAAGTCCCACGGGTCGAGCTCATCGGGATTCCAGTTCAAAGTATCCGTGATAATGGCGCTTTCCCTCCGCTTCAGGTAATATTCTCGCTGGATACATCTTCCGCTCGGTATGTAATATTTTGCCGTCGTGATTTTCAGAGCAGTTCCGTCGGAAAGTGGACGAACGGACTGCACAAGTCCCTTCCCGAATGTCTTCGTTCCCATAATAATTCCGCGGTCGTGGTCCTGAATTGCACCCGATACTATTTCAGAAGCAGATGCGCTGCCTCCATCGACGAGAACCACAAGCGGACCTTCGGGGTAAACACCTTCTTCATCGGTATAAAATTCTCTGCTCTGAAACGATGTTCTGCCTTTTGTATAGACCACAAGTGCGTCAGTTCCAAGAAATTGACTTGCCACCGAAACTGCCTGATTCAAAAGCCCACCAGGATTATTGCGCAGGTCAAGGATTATCCCCTTTGCCCCCTGCGCTACCAGGTCCTTAAGAGCATTTCTCACAGCTTCTCCGGCATCGGCGGAAAAACTCGTCAGCCTTATATAACCCACACCCTTTTCCGTGAGACCATAAAACGGCACGGGCTTAATTTCAATTATATCCCTCGTTATGGTGACATCGAATGGTTTCGGTTCACCCTCGCGTTCGATGGTAATCGTCACCTGCGTTCCAGGTTCTCCGCGCAATTTCTGCACTGCCTGAGTTACCGTAATTCCTCTGGTAGATTTCCCGTCTATTTTAATTATTTTATCTCCAGCTTGCAAACCAGCGCGCCAGGCAGGAGTGCCTTCCATCGGCGAGATGACAGTTAACCACTTATCACGAATACTGATTTGAATTCCAAGACCTCCAAAACTTCCGCGGGTGTCTATCTTCAGTTCTTCATATTGCTTTGGAGTGAAAAATACAGTGTGAGGGTCAAGGGTGCTCGTCATACCGTCAATGGCACCCTTGATAAGTTTGCGGTAGTCGAGAGGGTCAACATATTCAGAATAGATGACCGTAAGAACTTTATTCATCAACTTAATCTGACTGTAAATGCTGGTTTCACCAGAGCTGAACTGAGCATACGCTATTGCGAAAATCCCAATAAGAATTACCACAGATGTTATCAACCATATTCTACGCTTCATAATGGAAAACCTCCAGAAATTCTATAAAACACACATTTCAGGCGACGCACCCTGCGTAAGCAAAAATTCACCTAAGATTGTTCTTCAAGCAAAATTATCCTATATCTCTTCGCCGTCAACGAACGAATTAACTGGCGCAGATTTTCGTATTCCTCAGGGAAAATCCTCTTCTTCTTCAGCTTCAGCGTTATGTTCACAGTGAGGGAATAATCTCCCGCCTGAGAACCAACAGATAACATACCAACCTCGTTTTCGTATGTCTGTATCGGCGGCACATAATCCACCTTATATTTTTCGGGAAAATATATCGTAAAATTCTTCATAAGCATTTTAGGTTCATCGATGAAAAGAGGAAACTTTCTGCTCTCCTTCGATATATCGGGAAGGTCGAACAGTGCAAACGGCGTATGCGAAAGCCATATAATTGCCATTTTATCCTGCACGATGAGGAAATTTTTCGCGGACATATCAAATTGCACTCGAGCGCTCTCGGAATTTTTATCGATATTCTCAATAATCGGTTTTCCTTCCACTTTCGCGCCTTCTGCAACATTGGATGCCGCAGTTTCGATGCGCTGTTTCTTTTTTCTTTTCTTGGCGTGCCTGAACATCGAGCGAATCTTTTGGGCGGCTGAACCCGATGCCTCAGTTGAAATAGTTCCGTCAACGGAGCCGTCGTCCCCTATGTGCAAATCGTAGGAAAAAACGGCACCATTGCTGTTGGGTTCAAATGGCGGAATTTTTTCGAGATGCGCTTTCCCTGGAATTATCACGAATGCCCTTTCGCCGTTTGCTGCGCCGAGATAACCGACATCCGCATATTCCCGCATAGGGTCGAGAAATACGGTTTTGCCCTTAATCTGTGCGGCAACCACCATACGATTGAATTGATGCACCGTCGGCAAATCAAATATCTTTGCCCCATACGAAGCGACGAGCGCAGGAAATGCGTCGATGCCAGCCGACTTCAACATCGCTATAAGAAGCACGGATAAATCTCTGCTGTCGCCGTATCCATTCTCAAAGACCTTTTCAGCAGAATTGGGTTCGTAGCCAATGAGATTGGGACTTATGAATATGGGTTTGAATTTTTCCTGTATGAAGAACAGAATGTTTTCCGCCGCTTTTCGCGGGCTTGCACCGGATGCAAGCGATTCGGCAACCGCCTTAACTTTTTCGCCTGCAACACACTTCGTCAGTATGGAAGATGCAATTTTGTCCGCTTCCTTTTCCCAGCTTCCCGATGCGGTGAACATAATCGTCGGCATAATTTCGCGCAGCGGGGGTATCTGCGGTTCATATTGCACACCTTCCCAATCGTCGATTTCCCATCGAACCTGCCCGCCTGAAATTTTTGGCTGTGGAGCGCCAGACAACGATAACCAGTCGGGCTTTTGTTCACTGGAAAACTGAAGTGCATAGAACACTTTTTTCGCAGGCTCTTCACCCACGAGAACGACTACATCGCCGAATGGAATTTTGGGAACGGACTTCGTCGTGATTTTATAGTGAATTTCCACGACAGAACTTTCCGTAACAGCGGGGAGCGAAAGCACCTTTTGAGTCATTTTCGCATACATACTGGCGTCTGAATATCCTGGCGGAGTAATTTCGTTTATCTGCGTGGAATCTATTGGATGCACGCCATCGGGATTTATCGTGCGCGCACGAATGAGTTCGACATCTTCATAGTTCGCGTTGTATAATATTTTATAGTTGGACAGTCTTTTCTTGCCCCGATAGGTGTATATTTTTGCAAGATAATATCTTTCGACCTCATATCCCTCATCTTCGCGCATCTTTTTAATCGTGCTGTCGGCGATAATGTAAAAGGAAGCATCTGGATATCTTTCACGAGCGGGAACTTCTTCAATGCGCCTCTGCAAATCGACATTCACAAGAGTGTCGCCAGAAAAATCGACCGCAAGGGACAGAACAACGATAACTGATAATATTGAAAATATCTTTTTCATTATAACACCTCTCTTTTGTAATTCGCTGACAACTGTTCTATTTAGCCTCGCGATTTAAAATCAGCATTCCCTTCGCAGAATTTTCATATCGAGATACAGCATCACGAAAAGCATTATAGTCCTTAAGCGGAATGTCGATGTCGTTCAATCTCAGCGAATATTGAAAATCGACGATTTTACCCTCAAAATTATAATTCATATTATACGCCAGATACTTATTCTGAATATCTGTCTCCACAGGAATGCTTTTAGGTTCATATTCCTGCGCCAGCTCAATTTTTTCGTTCACATCGACGCCGTAAGTGTACATAAATCTCAACGGATAGTGTCTTTCTTCAAGTTTTGTATATTCACCCAGCACATTTGAAAGGACATCGAAAATGTGTGTCGCAGATGGTATCGATAACAGCAGAAAGTCGCCAGCGACGACGGCATATTCAGGAACTTTATATTTTATCGTAATTTCGGCAGGAATGCTCAACTTGGATGCTGGCTGTGGCTCTATTGTGGCATCTACCAGAACAGCATTGGGGTCGATTTGCGTTATCATACGACGGAAAAACCGCTTCTGGTCTTCCTTTTCAAGATATTGCCCCAGTTGCCGAATCACTTCATCATACAAACCAACACCAGATATATTCACGGTGCTGTGCAGATTCCCATCGCCGTCTATTCGGGATTGTATGTTCACCCTGCCGAGATTTTTTTCGGGAGGAATTATGGGAAAATATTTCAGGTCCGTTCCAGATTTAGAAAGAACAAGATATCCCTTTTTACCGTAATATCCTGGCAGCAAATCCCTGCATATATCATCGGTCACATCGATAAATATCTCCTTACCGTTTCTCATCTTCGCCATAACGATTTGATGATTGAACTGCTGAACGGCAATATCGTAGATTATATGCCCAATTGGATTCGTCAGGACATTGTAGGCATCTATTCCCGCTTCGCGCAACATCGCCACTGCAAGAGCGGATTTATCCTTACAAACGCCGCATTCAGCCTTAAAGGTTTCATTTACATCGTGAGGAGTTATTCCTTCCTTATCTCCAAGCGAAAGACCAATGTATCTTATGTTCTGCGCGACCCACAATCCGATTGCTCGAATTGAATCGTATTCTGTTTTGCAGGTTTCGACGATTGCCTTCACCGTCGATTTGATTTCGGGGTCTTCGATTTTCATAGGTGGTTCAGTTATATCCCAGGCTTTGCGGGAAAGTTCTTTCCAGGTCACATTTGAAAACATAACGAGCGGTATGAACATCATGGCAGGCGGCATTCCCGTTTCCATAACAAGCGCGGGTGTGCTGTCCGCCTCCCACACAAAAGCACGATATTTATCTGTATCATATTCCCTGAATTTTATCCAGTTCTTTTTATCGTTCAAAATCTTATAGTGAATTTCTCCTGCCTTCGACTTCGGAATGAGATTTACGCTGCGGTTTTTATGTATAGGTTCATATGTCTGAAATCCAGATATGCCTGAAATAACACCTTCAAAATACGGCTTGAACATCTTATATCTATATGCGATTGCGATGGCATCGCCGGAATTCAACTGCGGAAAACGAACTATTTTCTTCCGCAAATTAGTCCAGTATATATCCGCTTCTGCCATTCCTTCCGATGCAACCTGGTCTATGATGGAACTGTCGGGAACAAACTCGATTGTCGAATCGGGATGAATTACAGCGGCATATAATATATCAACCTGAAACATCTGCGAATCATAGCCAAGTTCTTCGGTGGTATTGTCCTTTAATCCCTGTGGAGTAATTGGCTTTATGAGATAATACGAATATTGAACCTGACTGCCGTCTTCGTCATATACCGAACTATCGACATTCTCAATGACAATCGAATTTGCATCTGGATAGTCGAAAGCATCGCCAGCGCTGGCAATTCTGCTCATCAATTCGGCGGGAACTTTATTGTATTGAGGCTTTTCAAATCCGAGATGTGCCTTTGTCTTCGGGGCACACCCGAAAACCACCAATAACATCAAAACAGCTGTGAACGATAAAAATTTCCTTAGCATAAATCCCTCCAATTTTCACTATAATCGTATTACATTGTTCTTTCAGAGAGCATTTCTCATCGCGACAACGAATTCATCCATATCATTCTTTCCATATTTATCGCTGACGGCAACCAGAAGAACATCATCCATAGATGGGATGAGCTTTCCGACATTCAATCCTGCCAGAATACCTACCTGCGACATTTCGTCGATAATTTCATCTGCCTTCTGGGGAAGTTTTATTGCAAACTCGCGGAAAAATGGCGCATCGAAGAGCAGTTCCACGCCGTCAATTTCCGTTAATTTATCCGCAAGATAATGCGCTCTATTGAAAAGCAACTTTGAAATCGCATAAAATCCCTGTGCACCAAGCAATGCAAGATATACCGTAGCGCGCAGAGCACACAGCTGCTGATTCGTGCAGATATTCGATGTCGCACGCGCTCTGCGTATGTGCTGTTCCCTCGTTTGAAAGACCATAACAAAACCCCGTCTTCCATCGACATCCTTCGTCGCACCGATAATTCTGCCCGGCATTGAACGAACAAATTCCTTCTTCGCAGCAAAAAAACCAAGATAAGGTCCTCCGAAATACAGATAATTACCGAACTGCTGTCCTTCTCCCGCAACCACATCGGCGTTGTATTCACCAGGTGGTCTTAAAATTCCCAGCGATGTCGGGTCGGCGACGACCACCACATAGAGTCCACCAGAAGAATGAATGATTTCGTCAAACTGTGTACCGTCCTCAACTATGCCGAAGAAATTTGGATTTTGAAGGATAAAGCAGGCAGTATTTTCATCTGCGAGTTTTTTCAGGGCATCCACATCTGTAATGCCGTCTTTTATCGGCACTGGAACGAGTTCCGCATCGAAACCGTGGAGATATGTGCGAACAACCTCGAGATACAGCGGGTTCAAACCCTGCGAATATAAAATTCTCTTTCTGCCAGTTTTGTGAATCGCAAGAACGGCGGCTTCCGCAGTTGCCGATGCACCATCATACATAGATGCGTTGGCTACATCCATCCCCGTAAGTCCGCAAATCATAGACTGAAACTCAAATATTGCCGTCAGCGTTCCCTGACTTACTTCGGGCTGATATGGTGTGTATGCAGTATAAAATTCGGGTCTTCCAGAAATCTCGTCAACAGCGGCAGGAACATACATATCGTATGCGCCTCCGCCGATAAAGTCCTTCATTCCAGAACCAGCATTCATCGACGCAAGTTTCTCCAGCAATTTTTGAACATCGACATCCGAAAGGCCATCCGGTATCGGCAGTTTCCCAGCAAATTGAATTTCAGACGGCACTGCATTATTCAAAAGTTCTTCCAGTGAACCGACGCCTATTTTTTCCAGCATTTTCCTGCGGTCTGCTTCTGTATTGGGCAAATGAGAAAAATTTTGCATCTCCATCGCCTCCAGAATTTTTTACATTGTTAAAAACTACATCAAGATACATAACCTTTGAATTTGGGAATTAGGCAAATTTGCAAAACAAATATGCACAGAAAACAGGAAAAAACATTCAATTCGCTATTCCCCAATCAGGTCTTTATAGTCCTGCGGAGATAGAAGATTGTCCAGTTCACTTCTGTCGCTCATCTTTATTTTGACCATCCATCCGTCGCCATAAGGGTCGTTGTTTACTATATCTGGCGCTGTCCTTAATGCTTCATTGACTTCAATTATTTCGCCCGACACAGGCGCATAAACATCGGATACCGCCTTCACCGCCTCAATTGTGGCGAATGCTTCTCCTGCTGCAATGCTCTTCTTTGCCGCAGGAAGTTCTATGAAAACAATATCGCCAAGTTCACTCTGCGCATAATCGGTAATTCCGACAATTCCAACATCTCCATCCGCCTTAATCCATTCGTGTTCCTTTGTATACAACAAATCATCTCGCACCATCTTAATCCTCCTTAAGTTATTCCATCAATATGAAATCTCGAATTTTACAATAAAACCATTCCATCCATTCTGGCAATAAGTTTTTATACAGGTGCAAAAATTTTAGTTTTTATATATTAAAATTGCTCTTTTATTTATTATAAATGAAAATCTGGAGGATTTATGCCGTCAAAAAAGATTTTTTTGCTCATAATTTTATCGACACTCTTAATAATCCAGAACTGCGGGAAACCACACAGGGGGACGAGTGGTGAGAAATATGCGCTTGATTTTTCGTTCAACGCTTCACTTCATCCTTATGAAGAATTATCCCGCCTGAAGGAAAAATCCGCAGGTGGCAAAAGCACGGATATTTTTACGCTTGCCGTCCTATATGCAAAAATAGGCGATTTCCATTCAGCAGATAGCACATTCCTCTCCGCTGTGGAAAAATTCCCCTGCGATGCCGCACTGCTCATCGCCGTTGGTGAATACTTTGAACGATACCGCAGAGCGCCAGAACGGGCAATCGAAATGTATCGCCGTGCATCAAAACTGCTGACAAATCGCAGATGGGAAGCATACTGCCGATGGGGAAATGTCCTTCTTCGTCTCGGCGATGTGGAAAAAGCGGGGAAAATTTTTGTAGAAGGCGCAGAAAAAACCGACACCCTGACGCACAATTGGTTTGAATATACAGAAATCTTCACAAATATTCTTAATCGAAAGGAAATAGCCATTCAAATTCTGACGGAATTGCATAATAAATTTCCGGAAGATGTGCGCATTCCGAAAGAATTGCTTCTGCTGGAAGACGACGAAACCCGCAGGGAAAAGTTGCTGATGAAAATAGCGCAAATTGAACCCTTCTGCTCTGAAATTGAAAACGCCGCTCACAAAAAATACGCAGATATCGATAGTGCGGAAATTATTAAATGCGCGAAAAAATCGAAGGCGCATTCCATCGATGCTCTGCTTTCGGGTATGGAACTGCTCTCGCGCAGATACGAAAGCATAACCGCAGTGAACACACTTCTCAAATTCTGCGATAATTTCTATAAGAAAATATCGCTCGCAGAATATTTGCTCGACAAGAATTTTCCAGAATTTGCCTATCAGGTCAGCGCAATTGCATATTCGCAGGCAAATACGGAAAGTGAAAAACTGCTGGCTCGGGCGACCGCAGGAATTTCTCTGCTGCACTGCGACAAAATCGGCATCGAATATAAAATGATAAAAATTTTCGGCGGAAATGAACCCGACCTCCTTTCTGGCGCTCTCTCTGTTCTGACTGATAGAAAAGATGTGGAAAATTTCTACGATGCGGTGCAAAAAGCGGAAAATAAATTCATCGCGCAGAACAAAGGCGAAAAAATACTGCTCGAAATCATAGAAAAATTTCCGCAGGATACGATAACAAAAAGAATTTATGATGCTCTCGAAAAATTTTACAGACGACGAAAGGAATACGAAAAACAATATGAAATTCTGCGCAAAGAATACGCTGCTGCAGGTGAGGATGATAAATTCTATGTCCTAAAGAAAATGCTCGATGCGACAAAGGACGATGACAGAGTTTTCGAAGATGTTGCACGACAAATTCTTATGCAATACGGCTATCGAGACGACATAGGCGATGTCCTGAGCGATATTATATGGCGTTTGGACGGAATTTACAAAAGCGAAGATAAAATCGTTTCCTTTCTGGAGTCGCTCGATGAATATTGGAGCGGCGAACCATACGATGAGGAAAAACCAGTTCCACTGGAGAATTTTCGCCTATTGAGAAAAATGGTTTTATACCGTCTCAAAAAACTGGAAAAATGCGATTATATCTACAAACACATAGACAGCGACCCATACTGGGATTTTTGGGCATACTATCTTGAAGATTGCGCACTCACCAGCAAACTTATCGCTCTGGCGGAAAAATATCCGTATCAAACTAAATATCTTCACATATTTCTCCGCAGGGCGACGAAGAACAACACCCTGCTGGACTATGCCGATGCGCCTCGCAATTCATCGGCAACAGGTGATAGTTTCAGTATCCTGCTGCGTTTTGCGGAAACACAATACTGGGCATCCCGCTTTGAGGATGCACTGCCAGTATATAAAAAACTGCAAAAACTCCGTCCCGATTGGACATATCTCCGTCTGCGCATTGCGGAATTGTCCCGTTCTCTTGGCGACACTGCAACGGCTATAGAAAATTTTTCGTATCTGATAACGACACACCCCGATAGGGACGAATGGCTGACCCGTCTCGGCGACATCTGTGAGCAGAGCGGTCATCCCGCCGATTCAATATGGTCGCTGAAAATATATGATAATCCGCTGGATAGAGATTTCTGGGGCGACCTTGCCGCGGTTCACTGGGACTACCTGCGATACGACAAAGGCGAAAAGATTTTAAAAGATGCCAGAAAATACTTCGGCGACGAAAAACTCTTTGCGAAGGAACTGGGCGCACTATACGACTGGCAGGAGCGATATGACGATGCATTAACTCAATACCTCATCGCCCTCGAAACAGCGGATAGATGGGACGCCGACAGAATATCCGACTTCATTGAAAAATTGTTCAAGCATACAAAAAATCCCAGAAAATACAGGAAAAAATTTGAGCGGGCAATCACGCCAGCACTCTCGTCGCCGATGGTTCTGGAAATTTTTGTGGAAAAATTCACAGAATATGGGGACACTTCAACGGTGATTGGAAAACTATCGGAACTGGCTAAAAATGGCAGGGACAAAGATGTTCTCGAAACGGTGGCTCAATTGAGCGAGGAACTCGGTCAGGATAAAATCGCAGTCAAAGCATACGAACGGGCATTCGACATATCGAAGGACATTCAATATCTGATTTCTGCGGCGGAAATGTCGGAAGAAGATGGCGACATTTCGCAGGCAGAAGACATCTGGCGAAAAATTGTCGAACGCGACGAAAATTACCTGTCATCCGCCGGCAGTTTTCTCCTGAGAAATGAAAAATATTCCGCCGCGGAAAAGGTTTTTTCAAAAATCGTCGAGCGCAAGCCCGAAGATGTCTATGCAATCTCAAATTTAGCGCTGTCGCTGACGAAACTCGGCAAAAATAAAAAGGCAAGAGAACTGCTGAAGGAAAAAATCGAAATTTTTAAAAATCTCGCAAAATCCGGGGGGAAAAATTACAATTTTGCAATAAAAACACTCAGGAAAACCCTCGCGGAAACATATTTCGACGACGAGCCAAATTCCGCTCTTGCCGCATACGAAAGGCTGCTGAACAAATATCCGACGGATGTAAACATTCTGCGGGATGTGTGGCTATTTGCACGGAAGAAAAATCTCACTCAGAAACTTATAAAATACTATCGGGATGTGGAAAGGGATGCGCAGAAGAACTATCGCTGGGATATGGTTCTATATCATCTTTTCAGATGGGAACACGATGCGGAATCAGCAAAAAGATATCTGAAAAAGGCGTGCGATAACGAGCCGCAGATGGCATCACTATGGCGAACTCGCTTCGGGCTTGATTTTGCCACATCCGATTTTGAAGATGCAGAATATTCGCTTAAAAATTTGAGAAAACTCGATGCGGCAAACGACGAAATTTTTGTCAACTTCTACCTCGCAACGGGAAAAATTGACAGCGCAGTTCGCATAATCGCCCGACCGACGAGAGAACACTACCGTTCGGCATATACTTTTTATGATGTATCGCAAAAACTTATGCAGCGTGGACTTTTCGATTACGCTCGAAAATATCTCGAAGAGGGGAAAAATTATGCGCAGCATAACGACCTGCTGATTTATATGCACTACTCAAAAATATATGAACTGGAAGAAAACCCGCAGGAAGCGGTGAACTATCTATCCGCAGGGCTTTCTGCTGCGATACAGAAGAACTTATACTGGCAAAAGGACCAGTATATAGAAAAAACTGCCCGCCTGCTTTCGCAATGGCACTACATAGAAGATGCACTCGAAGATGTCAGGAGCAAAGCACAGACGAGCACACACGCACAGGAATTGCTCATAAAACTCTACCGCTATGGCGGAGATGTCGTAAACTATACGAAGATGCTTGAGGAAAACGAGCCGGAGAAAGCGATAAAAGTTCTTGCACAGGCGGGAGAATACGAAGCGCTCGCCGAAATTTGCAGGACAAACAACTTAAATTCAATCGTCAATTCACGGCAAATCCAGATTGATGAACTGACAAACTGCGCAGTGGCACGGTGGAAAACCGGCGAAAAAAACTGTTCGAAAAGAATGTTGAAATCTGCGCCAGAAATAAGTCCGCAAAATCCATATCTGTATCTCACTGTGGCAAAATCCTTTCTCGCAGTGGGAGACTTTGAAAACGCAAAGAAATTTGCCATCACCGCTGAAAAACTGAAAAAATACCCCGATGCGAGATTTCAACGGGCAATTGCGAAAATATTTTTAGAGGAAGGGGACACAACCGCAGCGATAGACAATCTTATGAAGACCACAGTCGAGGACAGAGAAAACCCTGCACTGTGGAGAATTAAAATGCTTGTTGAAATCGGGCGCAGGAGCGAAGCGAAACAACTCTTTGAAAAAAGGCTGGCATATACAATAAAAAATATGCAGCAGGACTATTACTATTACTGGGATGAGGAGGACGAAGACGATTTCTTCGCGATGAACGAAATGTGGGACTTTCTTGAAGAGAAATACCGTCGTCTCGAAGCGGCAGCAAAAAATGATTGGGACAAAAAAGAATACAAAAAACTTCTCGCTAAATATACATTATGCACGAACCCCGAAAGAGCACTTAAAATAGTAAAGTCGATGCTGAATAAGGACGATTTTGACGATGAAATTGTGGAAATATATGTGGATGCTCTTATAAGATTGAAAAAGCCACTCGAGGCGGCGAAATTTCTTGAAAAGTCATCTTTTTTGTCTGCGGGAGCAATGCTTCAACTGGCAAAACTATACTACGCTGGCGGAGATACTCTATCGGGGGATGACATCGCTATTGCACAGATTGAGCATAACACCGATGAGGAAACATTCCGCGATGTGATAAAAATTCTCGTAGAAAATCGGCGCTATTCAGTTGCGCAAAGAATTGGCGAAACTGCATATAAACTGTGGGGCGGTTCGCCCGAGATATGGTTATACTATGCAATTGCGCTTATCAAAAATGGACAGAAGACGAAGGGAATGCAATTGCTGAAAAAAGCGGCTTTTCAGAGATATGATACCTACGCATCCGACGAAGCAATTGAGCGCTGGGCTAAAATTTCCGCACAGTCGAATGCCGCAGAAAATACCATCAACACAACAAAATCAAAGATTCTGAATGAAAGCACACCGCCGCACAGAAAATTTGCGCTGATGAAACTGATTTCTCTCACATATAGAGAACTTGGCGACAGCAAAAACGCGGTTCGCTGGGCGGAAAAACTTACGGAAAAGTTCCCGATGGAGCGGGATGGATACGAATTTTTATCCGAAATACTGCTGTGGGCAGGACAGAATGAAAAATCGAAGGAAATAGATGAATATGTTGAACGACACTTTGACTGGCAGTCGGATGAATACGATTATGATTGAAAAGGAGGCCATCTATGAAAAGCCACACCGAATATCTCTGGTTCAACACGCAAAAACGCCGTGAACTTGTGAACATAACCGATACGATAGAACACATCGTTCATTCTTCGGGAATATCGGAAGGATTTTGTTTAGTATCGGCGATGCACATCACCGCAGGCGTCTTCGTAAACGATGAAGAGGATGGATTGAAGAGCGACATCTGGGAATGGCTCGAAAGTCTTGCGCCATACCGACAGGACTACCGCCACCATCTAACTGGCGAAGATAACGGAGATGCACATCTCAAATCATTATTGATACACCACCAGATAATACTTCCTGTAACGGATGGAAAACTTGATTTAGGTCCCTGGCAGCAGATTTTCTATGCCGAATTCGATGGGCAGAGAAGGAAGAGAGTGATAATTAAAATTATTGGCGATTGAGTTTTCTGCGGTTTCGCCAGACCATTTTTTTGAGCAGAAATATGCCCCACATTCTGTCAATTTAGGAGAACTCGAAATATTTTAAATGGCGCCTATTATATAGTTCGCCGCGTCAGTAATCCGATATCCGATATCTTCCACCGAATGAGCATCTGAACCGATTGAGCCAACTTCCACCCCCGCTGCGACAAGGGATTTAATCACCGTTGCAGACGGATAAGGTGCACAAAGTCCCTTGCGCCAGCCCGATGTGTTCACCTCAAAGCGAGCGCCAGCATCGGCAATTTTCGGCGCGACTTCATCGATAACTTCCCCCTCAATGCCCTCGCAGAATGAAAGCCCCCACCAGCGCGAAAGATATTTCTTATAGCCATCTATGTGCCCAATTACCGAAAACATTCCGCTTTGGGCAATTTCAACGACAATATCATAGTATTTCTTGATAAACTTCTTCGGATGGAAATTGCGGACAGCGGCGGGAACAAAATATCGCGATGTTATCTCAAGCATTTCCACCGCGTGGACAGAACCAATTGTGAATTCCGGCTTGAAATTTGTGATAAATTCCCCGACCTTATCTGCAAAATGAGGTTCAAACGAAAATTCAAATCCTGCAATGATTTCTATTTCATCGCCATATTTTCCGCGCAAGTTATCAATTCTGAAAAAATATGTTCTGACCGCATTTTCATCGGGTATTTGCCAGTTGCCATCTATGTTTATGTATAAATCTGCTGCTGCCCTGTGCGGGTCGAGGTCGATGTGCGTGGTGAAACAAATTCTTTCAAGACCGATTTCAAGCGCACGCTTCACATATTCTTCCGCAGATGACTTTGCATCTATGGAAAAATCGGGATGAATGTGGCAATCGGATTTTTTAAGACTATTTATCTTTTCTTCGTTTAACATCTCTTCGTCCTGTTCCTGAACTGCTTCGGTGATTTCTCGCCCCACTTCTCTTATTTCTGCCCGAAGATTTTCTATAACCCGATGCAGTATTTTTATTTTTGCCGGACAAATTACCCTTACCTCTAAAAGCCGTTTCCACAACAGTGATGTGATTTGAAAAAATCCAGCCCTTTCCATTGCGATACAATTCTACACGATAGACGCCTGGTTTTGTAGGGGCGAATATCGCTTCCTCTCCATCCACTTCGGCGAAAAATTCGCCATTTCTGATGAGCCTTATCTTCGCATCGCCGGGAGATTTTACGAAGAAGCGCAGGCGTCTGTGAAGTGGGATTTTTTCGCCTATACCGGCAATACTATTCGATGTCTGCGCCCAGAAACGAAATCCCGTAGCATCTCCCCAGCGATAGTTCGACATGAAGACACTGCAATGCCTTAAAGCCGAAAATACCTGTTTTTTAGCCTCATCGAAATCCTTTGATAGAGGTTCTTTCGTCAGGATGTGCGTTCTCAACGAGCGCAGTTCGACGCGATATGGAAATATCGTTCGCCATATCGGACCAAATATCTTCTGACGGTATCCGTGTGCATCAGCGGAAGCGATGCCGACTATTTTTCGCCTGCGGGCAAGTTTATCCCATCTCTTGAGAGTTTCTTTGGGAGGAGAAATCAAAAGCGCACGAGGATTTAATAAATACTTTAATTTGTTTCCGGCGGCAATTCCTTCCAGCCAGGCGGACATATGATTCCATATCTCAATTCCATCGAACTCATCGGTTGACCATTCCGTCCAGGGCAGAGGCGGATGTTCTGGAAAATCGCGCTTTTCATCGGGATGAGCGATGATGCCGATGCCGCCAGCACGCCGCACTTTACGAACATACTGTTTTGGAGATAAATCCTTCGGCAGCGGTTCGTCGAGACCAAAGACGAGATAGTGGTTCCATTCGCGAGCATCTTCGTGTTCATACCCGATAATGACCAGCGTTCTGTCGTGCCATCCCTCTTTATCCTTGCTCTTCAATGTCATATGGTCGGCGAACATAAGAAAATCGATGTGATATTTCTGCGCTATGGATATGATTTTCTCGTGGCTTTTTGTTCCATCGGAATCGGTTGTGTGTATGTGAATAACGCCGACATATTCAAGTAATGCAGGTGGGTTTTTCATCTCTTCGCTCCATTTTTAACTGTGAAATCATAGATGGCAATCGCCCCGCGGACGAGAAGCAAAGGGTCTAATTCGTGTGGCAGTTTTAAAAATTTCGATACCTTTTCACAATCGCCACCGGTGAGCAATAGAAGTGCATCATCGGGATTTTTTAAAAATCTCTCCCGCGCAAACATAATTCCGCCAACAGAAGCGGAAATAGACCCGGCAACTATACATTGTTCAGTTCCTCTGCCCGGGAAGTTAAGCGCAACTTCCTTTTTCGTCTGCGGCAGTTGAGCAGCTTTCTGATGGAGGGCATCCTTCATCATATCGATTCCTGGCATTATCACACCGCCTAAAAATTCCTTTCCTCTCACCAAATCCACAGTAATTGCGGTTCCCACATCGACAATTATAATTTGCGATGACCGTTCACCCCAGAATTCCACAGCACCCACGGCATCTGCAATTCTATCCGCACCGAGATACTTTGGTGAAGCATAATTGAGAGAAATCGGCAGTGCCATTTCTCCCCCGACGACAAGATATTCAACGCCAGCCTGCTTAAAAGACGAAATCGCCTTTTTAGTATCCACAGGAACAACAGAAACAATCACACCCGATTCACAACCTGACCTTCCGGCAATTTCTGCCAATTTATAATCCCAATTTGCTCTTTCGCGTCCGAAAATCCATCTGCCAGCCAGTTCATCCCCAACGACAATGTATATCTTAACAAAGCGATTGCCTATATCGACAACAAGAATTCTGTCGTTCTTTCTCTTCATAAGAACCTGAAATAATTCGTAGTCAAATTTAGTCGCTAAATTTAAAAGAACATCCCCTTTTTTCAAACATAAATTTTAGCCACAGGAACAATCCCGTGTTCAACGCAAATTCCCGACTAAAATTTAAAAAAAATGCTGAAATATTCGACTTTGATAAATCGAAAATTTCAGCACATCAATATAATAACTCTCACATTGATATTTCGATGAACAATCCCAAAAATCAAAGGGAAATACTGTCGATTTCAACAATTGAATACTTTTCCCTGTGTCCTCTCTTGGTCTGCGACGCTTTTCGTCTCCTCTTTTTGAACACGATAAGTTTTGGTCCTTTATCGTGTTCCACCAATTTTGCTTTAACGGATGCTCCTTCCACGACAGGCTTGCCCACCCTGACATCATCGCCATCGCTTACGAGAAGAACCCTATCAAATGTCAATTCATCACCAGGAGAAAACTTTTCCATATATGGAACAACGACCTTTTCCCCTGCCTGAACCTTAAACTGCATACCCGATATTTCCACTATTGCATACATCGTTAAACCTCCATTTTTTTCACATCGATAATAAAAAAAGACATTATCGTTTTCCCCGATGCATCAATGCCTTTCTCGAAAGCCTTATCTTTCCGCTCTCCGGGTCCACGCCGATGACCTTCACCCGCACTTTGTCGCCGACTTTTAAGACATCTTCGACCTTATCTATCCTTCTGTTCTCGATTTCAGATATGTGCAATAATCCCTCGACGGACGGCGTGATTTTGACAAATGCGCCGAACGGTGCGATGCGGCTAACAGTTCCCTCGAAAATCTGCCCAACTTCGGGTTCCATAACTATATCCTCAATCATCTTTATCGCAGACTGCATATCTTCCTTCGAATGCGCGGAGATAAATACACTTCCATCATCTTCAATTGCGATGGTCGTTCCTGTCTGTTCCTGAATTGCACGAATAATCTTTCCGCCGCCGCCAATCACTTCGCCAATCTTGCCGGGATTTATCTGCATAATCGTTATTCTCGGTGCGTGCGGTGAAAGTTCCACCCGCGATTCAGGAAGAACTTCACCCATCTTTTGAAGAATAAACTCTCGCCCCTGTTTAGCCTGCTCGAGCGCCTGAGCAAGAATATCAAATGAAACGCCAGGCACTTTTACATCCATCTGAAAAGCGGTTATGCCATCTTTTGTGCCTGCGACCTTAAAATCCATATCACCATAATGGTCTTCCGCACCCATAATATCCGATAGAACCACACATTTATCGTCCTCTTTTATAAGCCCCATCGCAATTCCAGCAACGGGTGCTTTTATTGGAACACCTGCATCCATCAGAGCAAGACTGCTCGCACAAACCGTCGCCATTGAAGAAGAACCATTTGACTCGAGAATATCTGCGACTATGCGAATAGTATATGGAAAAGCGCTCTCCACCGGAATAACCGGCGTCAGTGCGCGCTCCGCCAGATGTCCGTGTCCAATTTCGCGCCTGCCCGGTCCTCGCATAAAACCGACCTCACCAACGGAAAACGGCGGAAAATTGTAGTGAAGAATAAAACTCTTATACGATTCACCCTCAAGGTCCTCTATTTTCTGCTCATCCAGTTTAGTTCCGAGTGTGAGAGCGGCAATTGCCTGTGTTTCTCCACGAGTGAACAGCGCCGAACCGTGAGCACGCGGCAAAATCCCAACTTCAATGCTTATATCACGAATGTCCGTATTGTTTCTCCCATCAATTCTCGTCCCTTCTTCGATAATCTTCCTGCGCATAAGTTCCTTTTCCAGTTCGACCAGCGCGAGGTCAATTTCAACTTCGCCTTCGGGGAATTTTTCCGCCAACTGTTCCACCACAGAATCCCGCAATTCCCTTCGTCTATGACTTCTCTCGATTTTTCCTGCGATTTGCAGAACTTTTTGCATTTCGTCTCGCGCCAGCTCAAATACCGCTTCCTTCAAACCCTCTGTTTCCTGAAGCGGCTCATATTCCCGCTTTTGTTTTCCCGCCTTTTCAATGAGCTCCTTTTGCATTTCAATCTGCTTTTTCAGAGCGGGCATAGCGGCTTCAAACGCGCCAAGCAGAATTTTTTCCGAAACCTCGAATGCTCCCCCTTCCACCATCGTGATATCCGTTCCAGTGCCAGCAATCACAATGTCAAGTTGAGCATTTTCCCGTTCCTGAATTGTAGGATTTATCACATATTCACCATCGATATATCCAACCCTAACAGCGCCGAATTGTTCCTTTATAGGAAT
>JAGHAI010000037.1 GCA_021161555.1 bacterium | reverse complement strand
GAAAACAAATGAGAAATTTATGGACTATAAACGCTAGAAGACACATCACACCTCACCCGACAGAGAAACCAGAAGAACTATTAGAAAGAATTATATTATTAGGTAGTAAGGAAGGAGATGTCATCCTTGACCCCTTTATGGGTAGTGGAACTACCGGGGTAGTTGCAAAGAGATACAACCGTAATTTTATAGGTATTGAAATTAATCCAAAATACTTTAAGTGGGCAAAAGAAAGAATCGAGAAAATTGAAGTGAAAACAAGTCTTTTTTCTGGTCAGGGGAATTCAGCAAAACAAATTAAAATTCCATTGATAGAGAAATTAAAATGATACCGCATTGCTAGCTTCTCCTCTCGCTAATGCCCACTTTGGTGCTATCGCACTTTGATATTAGAATGATAAGCATTTTACTACCGCTCTCTAAATTTCGCAAAATGGAAATAGAACATTAAATAAAACTTCCTAACCTGCCCAATTTTAACGCACATTCCTCTAACTTCCTCCCCCCAAACAGCAATGCCCAATTTTTCAGATAGAATTTTAAAAAATCCGACGCCGCACGGGAGAAATGTTTTAAACTTAAGGAAGATTTTTTCTGTATGAAGATTGGTATTCTGCTAAAATCCGTCCCCAAAGAAAAAGCCTCACAGGGAATACAATATGTGTACGAAAAACAAAAATATTTTGCTTTAAAATTGTTCTGTCATCTGTTATATTGTTATGCAAAAATATTTGTATCGGGGAGAAGTATGCGTCGGGCAAAAATTATCGGAAAGCTGTGGGCGTCGAAGATACATCCATCTCTGGCGGGATATAAAATTGCAATCTTATGCGAAAAATCTGACGACGGCGGGAAAGATTATTTTCTTGCTGTCGATACTGTGGATGCTGGTATTGGAGACGAAGTTTTAACCGTATCGGGAAGTGCTTCCAGACAATCTGCTCTGACGAAGACATCGCCAGCAGACACCGCAATAATAGCAATTATCGACCCTATAAGGGACAATTTAGAATAACAGGGAGGCAAATATGGAAAAGTTGAGGGTAAAAGATTCGCTTCTATATTGTTTTCGCAGCGATGGCTGGTTCACAAAGTTTCTGGCAATTGTCGGGCTTATTTTCGTCCCGATAATTGGCTGGTTCGCCATAATCGGATATTTCCTGCGCATTACAAAGAGATGGATTGAAGAAAATTACGAAGGTCTCCCCAATTTTTCCCGCTTCGGCGACCTGATTGCATCGGGCTTCTTTCTGTTCATCACTATGATTATATACAGTCTTCCACTTTTCATTTTTGCCTTCATACCCTGTCTGGGAAACCTCCTCACCACAGCGTATAATATCGTATTGACGCTGATAGTTCCATACATCATCTCCGTTATTGCGATGAACGGCAAAATATCCAGCGAAGTGTTCAATTTCGGTGAAATAACGAAATTCGTTCAGGAGAACATCTTGAACCTTTTGATATTACTTGCTGTCGATATCGGTATTGTGATTGTATTTTCAATCCTCACCTTTCCGTTTATTGGAGGCGGAGTAATTTTGCTTATGATTGATGAAGGGGAAAAATACCTTCCGTTTTCCATAGCTTCTTTTGCCATTGCGCTGATAGTTTCATTCTTTTTAGTTTTCTGGTCTTCATCGGTTTCATATTCTCTTTCGGGCAACATCTTTGGCATCTGGCTTCGGCGCAGAGAAAACAACCCGACAGATGAAAACACAGAAAACATTCAAATTTCTGACAGCACAACCTGATTAACGATGAGAACTCCTATGAGCATAGGTATCAAACTTGTGCTTGGTCTTGATATCGTATGGACGATGATAGTGGCGCTGATATTTTTAGCGCCTTACCTTGCGAGCATAGACAGTCCTTTCGCAGAGCTGATATATTTATTTTTCAAGCCAACCTGCCATCAGATGGCGAGCAGGTCTTTTTCCCTGTGGGGACACCAGCTGCCGGTGTGCGCTCGATGCACAGGTATATGGACATCGCTTATGATTTTCGGATACATCGGCACCATACTGCTTTTCGCAGAAAAAATAAAGCCATTGAAATTATATGGATTTGCAATAGGTCTCATCCCTCTTGCAATCGATGGTTCGACGCAATTGATTGGGCTGTGGAAAAGTAACAATATTTTACGCCTGACAACCGGCGCAATTTCCGGCGCGGCAATTATATGGTTCACATATCCGAGAATATGGTGGGCAGATGAAAATTGGGGAAAACATACACAAAAAATTCAGGAGGATGGATATGCACCTGAAGGATAGAGTGGCGATAGTTACCGGTTCGGGCAGGGGCATCGGTTTTGCCATTGCAAAATTGCTGGCGGAACACGGAGCAAAAATTGCTCTCGTGGATATTAACAAAGACGACCTCACGAAAGGAAAATCCGAAATAGAATCGCTCGGCGGAATCGCAAAAACATTTGTGTGCGATGTGTCTGATTGGGAAAATGTGCAAAATGTGGTGAAGGAAATTATCAACGAATGGGGCAGAATTGACATATTGGTGAACAATGCCGGCATAACGCGGGATAATCTCATCCTGCGTCTCACTCCTGAAGATTGGGATTTAGTGATTGCCGTCAATCTGAAGGGGGCATTTCTGTTCACAAAGGCGGTGGCGCGGCAGATGATGAAACAAAAATACGGCAAAATCGTGAACATATCGTCCGTCGTGGGGCTTATGGGGAACGCGGCGCAGAGCAATTATTCTTCTTCGAAAGCAGGACTCATCGGTCTAACGAAAAGCACCGCAAAGGAACTTGCCGGAAAAGGTATCAGATGCAATGCCGTCGCACCTGGTTTCATCGAAACGGAAATGACAAAAAATCTTTCCGAAAAGGCGGTGCAGAGTTTTCTGGATTCGACGCCGTTGAAATATGCTGGAAGACCCGAAGATGTGGCAAATCTCGTAATGTTTCTCGCATCCCCCGAAAGCGATTACATAACAGGCGAAGTGATTCGTGTCGATGGCGGTATGGCGATGTAAATCCCGACAATGAGAAAGTCATAGGCGAAAATCCGTCGGTGGATTTGCCTTCGCATTTATGCTTTGACATTTGAAATCTATTTAGTATCTTAATTTCCAAATGGAATGTGGACTGCGCGAAAATTATGTATTATGCTTCTGGCTGATTTTCGTATTTTTCTCTGCGATTTTCGGTCAGCCAATAGACATCGCCGACCATCCATTTCCCTTTGCAGATGGGTTTTCCGACCCTGCGCCAGAAGGGCTTCTGCCAAATCCGGCGCTATTGACAAGTTTTCCTACGGGATGGGCATCGGCAGAACACGAGAGGCTGTTCTGGGGCTTCGGCGAACCACTTCAGCGAAGCGGACTTACCGCCGATTACAATTCCTGCTGCACCGGAATTGCTATCCTCACATCTATGCTTTCCGCACCGATTGAATACCGCTGGTCTGCACATTTGCTATTCACAAGGAGATTACACAAAGCTCTGACCACAACGATTGCGCAAAAGCACTGGGGATTTTTCATAGGAGCAGGCATCGGCATATACAACCGTGGATACAACACTTCTGCAATGACGCTCGGGCAGCCCGACCCATTGTTTTCCAATGGCAACTCTTCGAAAACAGCAATAACTGCGTCTCTGGGCGCAGCATATAGGTGGAAAACTTTGCAGCTTTTCGCCGGCGCTTTTAATCTAACTATGCCAGATATGGCGCTCGGCAGCGAACCCGACAGAATTATGCCCGCATTTCAGGTCGGCGGGACATATCGCATCGGAACGGCATTCCTGTGGGGAGTGGCTCAATACTCGCCACGATATGGCAATATATGGCTTGACACCGACCCGATGGTGGGAGTTGGATACAGAATGATAAAGATGTTATCCTTCAACGGATTTGCGACAAACCATTCCGCAGGAATTGGTGCTTCATTCATACCTCAATACGACAGAGGATTTGTGTTCACATATAAAATATCGTATCCGCTCGATGGGATAAAAATACCGACGCACAGGTTCGGAATACAATTTCGCCTTCCGCCGCCAGAACCGTTATTCCCCGACATAAAACCGCTGGGCTGGAAAATTCGGGGCAACCCTATTTCAGGCGAAGAAATCGATGTGGCTCTGGCGATAAAAAATGTCGGAAATTTTCGTTCGCCCAATGTCCCCGTCGTCGTGAAGATTGGAGACGAGGACATAAGGAAATTTTCCCTATCGCCTATGTTGCCCGATGATGTGGATACTATAGAATTCAGTTTTACTGCGGAAAAATCTGGCGATTACAAAATTTATGCATTTGCCAACCGAAAAGAACCCTCTCTTCGGGCAAAGCCTGATTTTATCGAAAAAAATCCCGATGACAACGAGGCAACGACATCGGTTCACATCTATTCGAAGCCAGATGCAAAACTGAATGTCGAACGCGGAGAACTTCATTTGCTTCAATTGTTCTCCGTTGCTGAAGATGAGCCACTCGTTCCGCTGTTTTTTTTTAAATCACAGGACGATTCCCTCGACGAGAGATTTCTGCACACCATCGACATCATAGCAAAGAGATTGAAGAAGAACCCTGATGTTTTCCTCAAAATATCGGGATACGCCGTTGACGGTGAGGATTCAGCCATTGCTCTATCCCGCGCAGAAGCCGTTCGCAGAGCGCTCATATCGGCGCAACCTCAGATTTCTGACAGACTGATTATTTCAAGAAATCACGATTTTTTCAAAAAACGCGCCGAAAAACAGAAATTCCAGGGCACACGACTGGGGAAAATATACACTGCACAGGAGAACCGCAGAGTCGAACTTGCCGCAAAAATTAAAGGGGATAAGATAGATGTGGGGCTGGATTCCCTCCCCTTGACGGAATCCATAGAAAGAATAAAGTCCATTCTCGAAAAAAATCCAGAAGTGATTCTCGCAGTTCGCGCAAGAGATATTCCACAGGCGCTTCAATATAAGAAAAAACTTCTCGGCGCACTCGGAGAAAAATTTTCCGACAAAATATTCTCTCAGGAAGGAAGTAGTGAAAATATATCTCTTGTGCTTTCCGCTTCGGGGCTGATATACCGTCCGCCGCAGGTGGTTCAGCCTCGCGAAGGATACGAAATCGAACGGGGATGGGATAAAGTAAAATTGAACATATCCATAGAGAGCGAAACTCCAATTAAATCTGAAAAGATTTTCATCATCTCTGATGGGGACACTATTGCAAATTTTTCATCGGGAAGTGCCATATGGGATTGGCATTTGCCCGATGGACAAATTCCAGCGCCGGGGATGGAATTTGAAGCGATTGCAGTTGTCGAAGATACATTCGGACAGGTGGCAAAATCTGCACCGCAGAAATTATCGGTAATTGTGAAAAACATCAACCAGGTTAAACAGAGGTTGATATTGTTGCAATTTGCCTTTGCGGGGAATCAAAGCGAGTCGGAGTTCACCAATGCAAGGATGGAATTCGTCGCAAGGCGCGTCATCGAAAGAATTGAAGCAGGAAATGTGGATGTGGTCGTGGCAGGACATACCGATACAATTGGAACGATTTCTGGAAATGAAAAGTTATCCAGGCGTCGCGCAGAAGAACAGATGACAATCTTGAAAAGATATCTCCGCTCGCTGCTCGGAATGGACGATAACCAGCTTCAGCAGTGGATTATGGAACACAATTCCACAATAACGGCGAAAGGATTTGGAATGTCACAGCCCTTCGTGATAACCCGTCTTCGCGATGGCGAGGAAATACCCGTTATGGTCGGCGACAACAAATTGCCCGAAGGCAGAATAAAAAACCGCCGCGTGGAAATTCTCTTTTTACCCAAAAAAGGCACATAGAAATTTTATATAATAAAAAAAGCGGGGCGTTCTTATACCTCCCCGCTTTAATTTCATCTTACAACACAGGCGTTCACATTATCTTTCAAAATGATAAAAACCTTGTTGCAGCAACACCCTCACGACTTTAACAGTTAGTTTCAAAATTAGGCATTTTATTTTGCGCGAACCTGTGTGAGTAAGGGGGTTTTATTTTTTAACCTTAAACCTTCTATTCCGCTGTGATTGCGATAAAAAAATTGCGGAGATTTCGCAAGGCAAAAGTTGAGATGGAGGAAATTGATTTGTCGAAACCTTTTATATTTTTATTAGTTTCGCCTGAGAGCGGTGGAATCGCAGATAAAAGCAGTAAAAAAACATAAAACGCGGCGCAAAGGAAAAAATATTTAAAATACCTGAAATTGCTCGCTATCGACGAATTCTATTAACCAACTTTTTCCAACAGGAACCATATTTTTTATAATTCCCCCTTGTATATTGCTTTAAATTTGTCATTGTCTATTTTTGAAATGAGAATAATGCGCGAACGAGCG
>JAGHAI010000224.1 GCA_021161555.1 bacterium | reverse complement strand
CGTTTCTCACCGCACTTTGCAATACTTATGAAATGACCGCGCTGCCAACAGTCCCCGATGTTGCTGTGGACAATTTTGACGCAATCGTCGATTCATTCACGCTCATACTTTACGAAAACAATCAGGAGAAATTGATTTCCGTCAGGGCGCAGTTGATAACAGACCCTGAAAAGAAAAGTATTTTTGGAACGATGATATTATTTTTTGATTCGCAGGAAGACCTCGAACGATTGATGGGAAAAATGCCATCGTAACATTTAGTTCTTCTAATAGCCCGCCAGTGCAGCATAGTAAGCATCGGAGATGAAAAAGATGATATGAGAAAAACTATACTATTCCAGCCCGAATTAGTGTGAATTAAAAAAATTGTGAAAAATCATTCATTTGACACAGGATGATTTTTGCATAAATTGTCATAAAAAATTTGTCAGGAACTGGGAGCATTTATGAGCAAACAGAGAACAATTGCAAAGGAAGTTGAACTTTCTGGCATAGGTCTTCATTCGGGAAAACATTGCACCGTTAAATTTAAGCCTGCACCAGCGGGGAACTGGTATTCTTTCAGGAGAACAGACCTCGGCGAGGATGCGGTGATTGAGGCGGTGGTGGAAAACGCAAAGGATGAGTTGATACGGGGAACTGTTCTCTCAAAAAATGGAGTAGAAGTATCAACTGTGGAACATATTCTTGCGGCGCTGTATGGTCTGGAGGTTGATAATTGCATAATTGAACTTTCTGATTCTGAGCCGCCCGTTATGGATGGAAGCGCAAAACCTTTTGCAGATGCAATTCTGGAGGCTGGAATTGTCGAACAGGATGCGCCGAGACAGGTTCTGAAAATCGACGAAGTAATTCAGTTTTCCGATACGGAGCGAAAAACAGATATTCATATAATTCCCTTCGACGGATTTAGAATAACATTGATGGTGGACTATGCAAACCCTGCGCTTGGGACACAATATACTACGATGGAATCTCTCGAGCGGGAATTTTATAAGGAATTTGCATCTGCGCGGACATTTTGTTTTCTGTCGGAAGTGGAGGAACTTTTTAACAGGGGACTGATAAGAGGCGGAAATCTCGACAATGCGATTGTCATTATCGATAAGGAATTTACGAAAGATGTTGAAAAGTTCCTGCGGAAAAATTTTGACATTTCGCCTGACAGAAAAATTTTTGCGGGCAAAAGCGGAATACTAAACGACACTCCACTCAGGTTTTACAATGAACCTGTCCGCCACAAAGTTCTCGACCTTCTCGGCGATTTAGCACTTCTCGGGTCTTTTATAGAAGGACACATCATCGGAGCGCGCTCGGGTCATTCGGCGAATGTGGCTCTTGTAAAATTGCTGCACAAGCACTTAAAAAAGCAGCAATTGGCAAAGTCATTTGGAAGCAAGTCCACAATACTGAACATTGAAGCGATACAGAAAATCCTTCCTCACCGGTATCCTTTTCTGCTCGTGGATAGGGTCGTCGATTTCGAGGACGGCAAATATGCCGTTGCTATTAAAAATGTCACTTACAATGAGCCTTTTTTCCGTGGGCATTTCCCCGAACATCCCGTTATGCCTGGTGTTCTTCAGATAGAAGCGATGGCTCAAACAGGCGGGTTTTTGCTTATGCGAACCGTCGCCGACCCCGACAATACGGTGACATACTTTATGGGCGTCGATAAAGTTCGCTTCAGAAAGCCTGTTGTGCCCGGCGACCAGATGGTTATTCGCGTGGAAATGATTTCGCTGAAGCGCAAAGTCTGTAAGTTTAAGGGCATTGCAACTGTGGATGGCGAAGTCGTGTGCGAGGGCGAATTTTTAGCCGCCGTGGTGAACAAATGAAAATTTTTTATTATCAGGAAGCATACTCATATCGTTGAAGGTAGATAATAGTCGAGGGTTAAAAAAATACTGGAGGAGTGATGAAAAAGGTAATCGTCGGCGGAAACTGGAAGATGAACAAAAATGTTCAGGAGGCGCAAACACTTGCAAGGCAGTTGTGCGACCGCCTGTCTGATGTCAATTTTGCCGACATCTTTATATGTCCGCCATTTGTGGATTTGTATCCTATTAACATCATTCTGCGTGAGAAGGAATCGAAAATTATGCTCGGCGCACAAAATATGCACTACGAACCAAAGGGCGCTTTTACAGGGGAAATTTCTGCGGATATGATTAAATCCGCCGGCGGAAAGATTGTCGTTCTGGGGCATTCGGAGAGAAGACACATTTTCGGCGAAGATGACGAATACATAAATAAAAAGGTAGCATCTGCGCTGAAAAATGAGCTTATCCCTCTGCTCTGCATCGGTGAACTGCTCGAGGAGAGAAAAGCGGGCAAAACCGAAGAAGTTATTGAATCGCAGTTGCGCGGAAGTTTGAATGGAATTGAAATCGACGACCCCGAGAAAATTCTCATCGCATACGAACCTGTCTGGGCGATTGGAACGGGCATAACAGCAACGCCTGAACAGGCTCAGGAAGCGCAAAAATTCGTCCGAAAAGTTCTTGCCGATATGTTCGGTCAGTCCATAGCCGATGGGATAAGAATATTATACGGCGGAAGCGTGAAGCCCGACAATGCAGAAGCGCTCATCTCGCAGCCCGAAGTGGATGGTCTTTTCGTGGGTGGAGCGAGCCTCGACGCCGAATCGTTCGAAAAAATTGTGAGGGCGACGAAATAAATAGAGGCGCCAGCTGTGTTTAAAATATTCAGCCAGCGCCCTGCCTGGTTGGGGATTTTTTAAAAAAGCCTTCGGCTCTCGTGGCTATCGCTTCCCGACTGACAAAATCTAATGCTTCGTTCACTCATAAAGATTTTATATCTCGGGACAAGCCTTTGCTACCGTTCAAATTATCGTGAGCCAAATGGCTATCTATTAAACAAAGAGCTATCACTTTTTGCTTTATCTATCTATTCCGAAAAATCTGTGAAACAACCAGCCTCGTTGTATAGCGAATCGAGGCTCGTCCACACCGAATCGCCGCTTTCGAATTCAAAGCCGCTTATGGTGATGATAACACGGCTGCAAATCGTATCCTCCACACAGGAGAACGAAATGGAATCGCTCGGCTCGTGCAGGTAAAATGTATCCGCTGTGGCGTCTGCGTGGAAAATTTCGAGTGTCAGATAAACCCTCATCGTGTCGATGTCTATTCCGTCGAGGACGGTGACTATCCATCGAACAAACTGGTCGTAGCAGCCGGTGAAACTTTCGCAGGGGGCGCATTCAATCAGCCCCCACGCGGTGCGGCATATAGGAGGAATTGCGCAGCTATCCCTTCCCCAGTTGCAGAAAGAATCCCTCGCCGCGACGACGAACCATATTGTATCGCATCCCGCCGCCGACGGGGGAACTATCCAGTCGTAGAATGTGTCAGGGACTATTATCGTGGTGTCGTAGGAACAACCGATTCCATAAATATGGAGCGAGCAGGGGTCGTCGTTCCAGAATGTATCTATAACAGACCATTCGAGGTGGACTACATCACCAGCAGAAATTGCTGAATCGCCGGGGCAGAGAAGATGAACCGAGGGAGGACGAGAATCAAGGGGACCGGAGGTTGAGATATAAGGTGTTGGAGAATCATATCCTGAGATGACAAATATTTTATGCAATGACCAGTTTGCATAGTAAAAGTTAAAACCATCGGAAGTTAGTCCTTCTGCGGGATTTATTCCATATTCAGCCGGGAAGACACAAGTTATTACCACAGGGATTGTATCACCGTGCAATGAGCCAAAATCTAACCAGCCAAAATAACCATGGTTATCTGTAGTTATCCAAATTTTCCCCATCGCAAAGGCTAATCCTTCAGGATGGTGGTCATCTATGTGTTCTATTTCAAATGATTGTTCTATCTCCAAAGTTAGTTTATTTAGTTTATATAGTCTCCAAGAAGTGAGTCCCGAGGTTATGCCGTCGACCCATATGCAATCGTTGATTGGATCGTAAGTAACTCCTGCTAAATTATAACAAATAGGAGGACTTTCTGAAACAATATGTCCATCTGTAGGGTCAATTTTTAGGATCTTATCCGTGGAATAACACCAAGTTGCACCGTAGATAAATTCCCCATCAAATGCTAAATCTTTCCAGCCGTGCCAACCTGGATATCCAGCGTTGTACAAAGTTCTTACAATTGACCTTGTGGATAAATCGTAAATATACAGTTTGTTTGGCTCTGTGGAATAAGGGGGATGGAATTCAGAAAATATTAACGAATCGCTGGATTTCATAGCTAATCCGGCTGGATAACCATAACTGCCGGATTCTAAAGAAATAGTCAAGCTATCGAAAATAAAACAGTCAAAAGTGGAACTCCCCAAAATGACTCCCACCTCCACCTCCCACTCTCTCCCTTCCGCGCTTGTGTCTTCGTTCATAATCCAGTAGAAGCAGTGAAGACCGGTATCAACCGCGGCGCCAAAATCTCCTGCTGTGTCCGTCAATGTGGCGAACCAGCCTTCACCAGCACTCATCCAGCCCGAAAGAGAATCCGGCCGCATGCGAACATTTACATTGAAAAGACTCTCCGGGCAGGTGGAGGATAAAATATAACAAATCTCAACGATGTTGCTGTCGTTGCAGTCGGTTTCTTCGGAAAACCAGATGGAATCTATCCAGGTGGAGCAGGCTTCGCAGCTATCAATGATGAGAAATACAGAATCAACTCTTGGTGAAAGGGTAGAATCTCCGCCAGCGAGCCGCTGGAACTCAATTTTATACTGGAACCATCCCCCACAGGGACCGGAGACGGAATCGCCGGGGTAGGCTAACAGGTTCCATTCGGCGCTGGTGCATTCGTCAAGGGTGGCGCCGGTGCGGTAGTAATAGTCTATTTCAAAGAAAGTGTCTGGAACGCAGTCATACCAGCCGAAGAGAACTGGTTTTTTGCCTTCAGGAAGATGAAGAAAGGAGGAGATGAGGTTGCCAAAAGGCTGAAAAGCGAGCATACCGTTCTCAAAAATAGTTAATCCGCTAATTGTATCATTATCGTAGGAAGCGAGGACATCAATTTTAGGAGTGCAATTGCTACTAAATTTTGCCGCTGCAACCCAATGGGAATTAATCCAATATCCAGTGTCCCATATAATATGCTCGGTGTAAGAATCCTCAGGGTATTGTCTTATATATGAAATATGTTCAAAGGAGGAAACGATGTCAACAATCCCGTCGAGGTCAACATCTACTATTTGTGCCCCATCTCCTAAATCAGGGGTTAAATATAAAGTGTCCAAAGTAAAATCCGCAACTCCTGTTTCAATAAGTTGATTTTTCAATAAATAAAATCCTTCACCAT
>JAGHAI010000076.1 GCA_021161555.1 bacterium | reverse complement strand
TTATTATATCTTATAAATAGTCATAATGCAAGTAATTTTTTGTTCTAAGCGCGAGAAAAATTCGTTCAATAACCACTTATAAATTATTTTGTAAAAAGTTTTGACTGTTTATTGTATTTAATATATATTTTACAAAACGATTTTGCAAGAGGATTAACAATGGAAAAGATAAGATTTGAGCATTGTCCTGTATGCGGTTCTGTGCGCACTGAAAACATCTTTCACATTAAATCGGGTGAACCGCCGGTGGTATTTGTGCGCTGTGCGGATTGCGGAGCATTCGTGTCGAAATATGTTTTGAGTAAATACACATCCGACAAACCTGCGGAGATGCTGAATGCACCGCCGAGCAAATTTGTCGCCCCATTTGATGACGAAGTGAAAAAATCATACGAAAACTTGCAAAAATTACTCAAAGAACAGGGCGAAGATTTTAAACTCATCGAGCAACTCATCGGCGAAGCAGATAAATGATGACATCGATGGAGAATGCTATGCCTGAAAAGTTGATTTTAATAGACGGAACTGCACTCGCATATAGAAATCACTTCAGTATGATAAGAAACCCGCTTCGCAATTCCCGTGGCGTCAACACGAGCGCGCTATTCGGCGTGCTAAATTCTCTTGCAAAAATCATCCGTGAGCAGAATCCTGATTACATTATATTTTCCTTCGATTCGTCCAAACCTACATTTAGGCACGAAAAATATCCCGAATACAAATCTACCCGTGCAAAAATGCCCGATGAACTCTCACAAATACTACCCGTGATAAAGCTGGCGGTTGAAGCACTGAACATTCCCGTCCTCGAAATAGATGGCGTTGAAGCGGACGATGTGGTCGGCACGATTGCCAACAAAGCCGCAGAAAGGGGAATAGAGACAATTATCTACACAGGGGACAAAGATTTTCTGCAACTTCTTCGCCCTGGCATCAAAATGCTTGCGCCAGGTCGTGCGCAGAAACCCGATATATTATGGACGCACGAAAACGCCTTCAACAAATTTGGCGTGGAACCCGAACAAATAGTGGATTTATTGGCCCTTATGGGAGATTCTTCCGACAACATCCCCGGAGTTCCTGGAATAGGTGAAAAAACTGCGGTGAAATTGCTGAAACAATGGGGTTCGCTGGACAACATATACGCAAATCTCGATAAGATAAAAGGCTCTGTGAGGAAAAAACTCGCCGAGAACAAAGATTCTGCATACCTGTCCCGCGAACTTGCGACGATAAGACAAAACCTGCCAATCGAAATTGACTTTGACAGAGCAAAGCTGCAAGAACCAGATGGCGAAAAACTGCTTCCAATCCTGAAAGAATACGAACTTGCATCGCTTGTGAAAAAATTTCTTCCCGAACACACAGATACGGAAAGGGAAGAAGAAAAATACATACTTATCAGCTCGCTCGACGAACTTTCCAGTCTTGCGGACGAACTCTTGAAAAGCGAAAAAATATGCTTCGACACGGAAACCACATCGACAGATGCGATGACCGCTCGCCTTGTGGGAATATCGTTCACGAATGCGCAGAAAAAAGGATTTTACATTCCAATAGCACATCGCCAGTCCGGCGGACTGTTTGAATCCCCCGATAATATCGATTTTGATGCCGCAAAACCATTTCTCAAAAAAATATTCTCGTCCGACATCGAAAAGATAGGACAGAACATAAAATACGATATGAAGGTTTTGAAGCGCGCAGGCATCGATGTGGGCGGAAATATATTTGACACTATGATAGCGGCATATCTCATAGACCCCGGTTCACATCAGCACGGGCTCGACTTTCTCGCCCTGAAATTTCTGGGGCATACGATGACATCGTACAGCGATGTAGCAGGAAAAGGGAAAAGTGAAAAGAATTTCGACGAAGTTGAACCGAAAACTGCCGCAAAATATTCCGCAGAAGATGTCGATATAACCTTTCGCCTTGCGGAAATTTTTGAAAGAAAATTGAAGGAGATGAACCTGTGGGAACTCTTTCGCAAACTCGAAATGCCGCTCGTTCCCGTGCTTATGGATATGGAGATGACGGGGATAGCGCTGGATGAAGAGTATCTTTCGGAAATCGGCGAAAGGGCACAGGCGGAAATGGAAAAGATGAGGGCGGAAATTTTTGCACTCGCCGGCGAAGAATTCAATATAGATTCGCCGAAGCAGTTATCACACATATTGTTCGATGTTCTCGGCATTCCGCCGGTGCGCAGGACGAAGACGGGATATTCCACCGATGCACAGGTTATGCAGGAACTTGAACTTCAGGGATATGAAATCGCAGAAAAGATTGTGCGCTATCGTGAAATGTCGAAACTTCTTTCGACATATATACATACCCTGCCAAAGCTCGTAAATGCCGAAACGGGACGAATCCACACCACTTTCAACCAGGCTGTTGCTGCAACGGGAAGGTTGTCCTCTTCCGACCCCAATCTGCAAAATATTCCGATACGAAACGAACTGGGCGCAGAAATACGAAAATGTTTCATTCCAGAAGATGGCTGGCTTATGATGTCCGCAGATTATTCGCAAATCGAGCTTCGTCTGCTTGCGCACTTTTCCGAAGACGAAAATCTTGTCTCCGCCTTCCTGCGCGGCGAAGACATTCACAATTTCACCGCATCGCTTATAACTGGCTTGCCGCAGGATGCCATAACTCCAAAACTGCGCCGAATTGCAAAGACGGTGAATTTTGGCATAATGTATGGTCAGAGTTCATACGGGCTTGCGCAGCAGTTGAAAATCACCAACGAAGAAGCCGCCGCTTTCATCGACAATTATTTTAAGCGCTATCCCAAAGTGCGCTCCTGCCTCGATTCAATCATCCAGTTTGCAGAAGAAAATGGATATGTCGAAACAATTATGGGTCGCAGACGCTACCTGCCCGATGTAAAGAGCGAAAGCCATCAGATGCGCGAAGCGGCAAAGCGCGCCGCAATAAATACGCCATTTCAGGGTTCTGCGGCGGATATAATCAAAATGGCGATGATTTCAATACACAGGGAACTTGAGGAACAGAAATTTTCAGCCCGAATGCTGCTTCAGGTTCACGACGAACTGGTGTTTGAATTTCCACCGGGAGAAGAAAAATCTCTGGTTGAACTGGTTCGCGAAAAGATGTCAAATGTGGTAAAATTAAAAGTTCCGCTCGTTGTCGACATAGGAATTGGCAGAAATTGGGGCGAAGCACACTGACCGGAACGAAGCCCAATCTCTAATCTGGAAAAAGGTTCCAGAGGACATCTTTTTCATAAATGGATATTGAAATTTAGCACTTGCAATTTTTTTATTTTTTTTATTTTATAGCAGATTAGACATCCGGGGAGGAAATAATGAAAGGGATTGCCCATTTTTCGATAGGCGTTGCAACAGCGACATTTATTCCGGGCGTTATGGAGAGAGCGCTCAACAATCATTCTTTCGACTTGCTCGTGGCTGGCGCAGCGGGACTTTTGCCCGATACACTCGACTTCAAAGTTGCCCGGTTCTTCGAGCGCGAAGATGTCGTCATCGACCCTGACCCCAATAATCTTGACCCGAAACCGATTGCGGAAACTGTTGCCAAGGCGATTGAGGACGCTCACAAAACCGGAAAGGAAGTTCGCGTGCGCTTCCACACGATGCAGCTGGCACCGGACAGATGGCGTAAATACGAAATAATGTTCGATACAGAAAAGAGCGAAGTAATAATACGAATTGGTCCCATCGTATCGACGAGTCAGCAGCCTTTCCCTGGCACCGAACCGCCAGATGAGAAAGCAATAGCCCGCGTGAAAGTTTCCTGCGGCATAATTCACCATCACGACAAGCCAAGCCGCGTCGATATTATGTCGGGACCTACGATTGGTTTCACGCCGCGAAAGAACGGCAAGGTAGAAGTCGTCTTCATTCCCTGGCACAGGCAGTGGTCCCACAGTTTTACGCTTGGCGCATATCTCGGCATAGCAACTTTTATCGTTGCAGCGCTTATCGGAGGAATTGGCAAGGGACTTTATTGGGGCTCGCTTGTGGCAATTCCCTTCTGGATGCATGTTGCGGCAGATTGCCTTGGATTTATGGGCGGAAATCTTTTGTGGCCCTTCACCAGGGAGAGGACACCCGGCTTAAAGCTGTTTCACGCGAGTGCACCGCTGGCGAACTTTTTCGGAGTATGGGCTTCGGGACTTGTAATTGTCTATAATGCCAATTCTGTGGCACCTGAACCGGTGTTCTCTATGGGTCCTCTGAAGTATTTTGCAATATGGCTTGGAATTCCCGCAGCTTTGACTGCTGTATATTCCTGGCTATCTAAAAGGCGCGAAATCACCGACGAACAGGAACAAACCCGCGAACTTCTCGAAGAACTCGCAGATGGCAGCGCAATGGGAAGTTCCGAAAAATAGACCTTCATCGCAGTATTTCTATATCTGATAATGCCAGGGGGAAAACTCAACATAATAATTTTTGTGTTATCCCTGATTCTACTGTCGGGGTGTAAGAAAAATGATATTAAAAAAACCGACAGCATACATCGGGGATGGCGGAAAATTACGAGAAGCGATGTCGTTGAACAGAAGGATGTCCCCGTTTATTCATACAGGATAACCGCAGAATATCCACACGACACAACTGCCTTTACCGAAGGATTTTTGATGGACGGCGGCTTTTTGTATGAAAGCACAGGATTGAATGGCCGCTCACGGCTGATGAAAATCGACCTTGAGACTGGAAAAATTTTGATGGAGCGAAAACTCGACCCGCAATATTTTGGCGAAGGAATTGCAATATTGAACGACAAAATCTTTCAGTTGACCTATAAGTCGAACATCGGCTTTATATACGACAAAAATACATTTGATATATTGGACACATTTTACTACCCCACGCAGGGCTGGGGCTTCACTTCCGATGGGAAAAATCTGATTATGAGCGATGGGACTGAAATCCTGCACTTTCTCGACCCGCACACATTGAAACAAACGCGCTACATCGTTGTCTCGGACAGCAAGGGGAAAATCGGCTACATAAATGAACTCGAATATGTGGACGGAAAAATTTTTGCCAATGTGTGGACGACAGATTTCATTGCGATAATTTCGCCGCAGACTGGGAAAATACTCGGCTGGGTCGATTTGACCGGCATATATACCGAAAGAACTTCGCAGAGAAATGCGGATGTCCTCAACGGCATTGCATATAACGAGAGAACAAAAAGGCTGCTCGTCACGGGCAAAAACTGGAAAAAAATATTTGAAATTGAAATTATTCAGGGGAAAAATAAGCGATGAGATACGAACAGGTATATCTCGATAACATTTCTTCTGCGCCCACGCCGGAAGAAGTGTGCGATGTGATGAGTTTGTATTATCGGGAACACTTTGGCTATCCCGGTCAACTGCACCAGTGGGGGCAGTGGAGCAAGACCGCCTTTGAAGTTTTTGCCGAAAAAACCGCTGAACTGCTCGGCGCAAAGAATTTTTCAGTAAAATTCGTTCTCGAATTTGCGCTGCCGGAAATTGGGGACGGGAAAATTCTCATATCTCCTATTGAAGCCAGTATAATTCGCGATGCAGTCGAAAGAAGCGGCATCGCGACGGAAGAATTTGATATGGATGGATACAGGCATAATATTTCGAGCGTGGATAAAATTTTGAGGGAGGACAGAATAGCGCTTGTTATTGCGGCTGCCGCAGATAGGCTTACGGGAACGATTCAACCGATAAGGGAACTTGCAGAAATATGCCACAGGGAAAAAATTCCATTACTCTGCGATATTTCGCCTTTGATAGGGCGCACAAAGTTTGCCTTCTCGGAACTCGGCGCTGATTTCGGCTTCATCGAAGGGAGACTTTTTGGAGCACCGTGCAATTTAGTCATCGGGGAACAGCCCGACGAAAAATTTCCGCTGCCACTTGCAGCAGGTTTTTTCAAAACCCTTGAAATTGTAGATGAAGACATCGAAGAAAAGTTGAAATCTCTGGACGAACTGACGAATGAGTTCTGGAGACTTCTGCAGTTGCACCTGCCTCATCTCGTGCTTCTCGGCGAAGAACCGCGTCTATCCGGCATTCTCACCGTTGCATTCGAGGATGTAGATAGAGGCGCTATGATGCTCGCTCTCGATATGCAGGGAGTTGCAATCTGGGGTGGGGACAGTTTTTCAAAACCGACGGAACAATTTGTCAAAATGAATATTTCCGAAGAACTCGCCGAATGCGCGCTTCGTTTTTCGCTGTGGCACAACACGACACAGAAGGAACTCGACTATGTCCTTCGTGTGCTGCCGCCTCTCGTTGACCGAATCCGATTTGAGAAAAAATCTCCAAAGATGAGATGACCCGTCGTAAAATCCCCGCCTTCTGGGATAATTAAAACGCCATTTGGAATAACGCCATTGTAAGATTATATTGGATAGGATGATACAGAAAAATTTAAAAATATTCAGTGGCGATGGAATAGTGGCATTATCAACGCCTGTGGGGCGCTCCGCCATTGCGGTAATAAGAGGAAGCGGCGAAGGAATAATCGAAATCTTTCAAAGAAGCCTCAAAATAAGACCGTCGATATTAAATGGCGAGGCAAATCACTCGTATGTCGTTGACTTTGAAGTCGGCGAAATTTCCGACCGTGCGGTGGCAACAATATACAGAGCGCCGAGAAGTTATACCGGCGAGGATATGATAGAATTTTCGGTTCACGGCAATCCCGTTCTCGCAGAGGCGATTATAAGAACCCTGACGGATAATGGAGCGAGATTGGCGGAGCCTGGAGAATTCACGATGCGAGCCACCGCAAACGGTAAGATGAACATCATCGAAGCGGAAGCGGTGTTCTACACAGTCGAAGCACAGACGGAACGGGCATTAAAAGCATCCCGCAGAACTGTCAAGGATATTCCAGAAATAGCAGATGCGCGCGCCAGAATTCACGACGCACTGATAAAACTATCCACCATACTTGAATTTCCCGAAGATGACATCGACGAAATCGACACATCGTCGCTGTGCGCGGAGATTAACGACTCGTCTGTTCTGATAGAGAATTTCATAGAACGAGCCGAATGTTCGACGCCGCTTGTGAACGGGATGACGATAGCCATTGCGGGAGAAGTCAACGCGGGGAAATCGACGCTTTTCAACCGCATCCTCGGTATGGAGCGGGCAATTGTGACGCCTCATCCGGGAACAACGCGGGACATAATCGAAGCGACGATAGAAATTTCCGGCGTTCCAGTAAAAATTCTGGACACGGCAGGAATAAGAGATTCAGCGCACCCTGTGGAAACGGAAGGAATTCGCAGGGCAAAAATGGCAATGCGCGATGCCGACATAGTGATATGGCTCATAGACGCATCGAAACCAATTACGCAAATTCCACATAATGATGAAAACACAATAATAGTCCTCAACAAATCTGACATCGGTGTTCTGGAAGAAAATTTTAAAAATTTTCCGGATGCGGTGATAATCAGTGCGCTCACGGGGAACAATTTTGAAAAATTGCTTATAAAACTGGAGGAAAAATTTTTAAAAATTCCCGCAGACTCCCTGATAGCCAGCGAAAGAACGATGACGATATTGAAGAACACCGCAGAAGAATTGAAAACCACCATAGACGCGATGAATAAAAATTTCTTCGATGTGGCACAGGTATCACTGGAAAGAGCGGACTTATTCATCGGCGAAATTTTTGAGCCTGAAATCGACGGAGATTTATACGACGAAATTTTTAAAAATTTCTGCATAGGAAAATAACTCGAATATTTATGTTTATGCTCTGAAACAGAAAATACTGGATGTTAGAACGAAAAAATATGTCTAAAAAAATTTACATCCTGCTATTTGTCGCTGCGCTTCATTCGTCAGTTTTTTCTCTTTCCGACGAGAATTTTAAAAAAATCTGTTCCGATGCGCTTTCCAGGCGAGATGGTGTTATTATCCTGGCGGATGCGAAAAGTGGAAGGATAATTGCCGCCGTCGGTTCAGATGATATCCTCGACGGCAGGAGATTTTTCCCGCCGGGCTCGGTATTCAAAATTGTCACTGCCCTTGCGGCGCTCGAAAACGGCATCTCCCCCGACGAAAAAGTGAAGTGCACATACTGGTATAACGCTCCCGACGGAAGAATGCGATGCTCCTGGTATCCAGGACACGGACTCGTCGATATGAAACGAGCAATATCGGTATCGTGCAGTTTCTATTTCTATCATCTTGTGGATGAGGGCATTTCTCCACAAAGGATTATGAACACAGCATCATTGCTCGGCTTTGATGAATCACCCGCAAAAAATGTACCACCTGTCAGGTGGAGAAAATTGAGGACCGCGAATTTTCCCTATATGTTCGCAATCGGGCTCCGCGGTGTAGAAGTATCGCCATATCACATTCTGCATATGATTTATGCCGTCGCAAACAGAGGGATTGCCCCCTTCAACTGCGAAAATTTTCCCCAGGGCGCCAGTAGAATATCTCGTAAAAATTACGATATTGTTCGGGCAGGATTGAGAAGCGCCGTCGTCGATGGCATCGCAAAATCGGCTGCGCCGGAAAATATACCATCAGCAGGAAAAACGGGAACCGCGCCGCTGACGGAAAATCCCGAAATGACCTGCGGATGGTTCGCAGGATACATTCCATTCGAATATCCCCAATATCTTCTTGTCGTTCTGATAATAGACGGCACTGGATTTTCCGATGCCGCGCCAATGGCAGGGAAAATTTTTAAAATTTTATATCGGGAAAGAATTATCATAGAAGGACAAAGATAAAAGATAAGTGTTATTATTTAAACTTTAATGCGAACGATTAAAAAATCGCTCGCTGAATTTTTTAAAACCCCCTCTGTATCTCCCCCTTATTAAGGGGGAGAAGTCGAGCACAGCGAGACAGAGGGGGTTCATCCACAAAAGATTATTTCAAATACACAATCCTCCTCGTGCAGACGGCTGCTTTCTTCTGTTGCGGGATTGTGGCGCGGATGAGATATATTCCCGATGGAATCGATTTGTCGGGTTGCCAGATGAATGTGCTTTTAATCCCCTCACCCTCGGTCCCTCTCCCGGTGGGAGAGGGAAGTATTTGTCCTTCTCCCTCTGGGAGAAGGTGTCCCGACGAAGACGGGACAGATGAGGGGGCATATACAACATTCCCCCGCAAATCGTA
>JAGHAI010000027.1 GCA_021161555.1 bacterium | reverse complement strand
CGGTGAAACTGCTGCGGTTTCTGTTCCCATATATTGGCTTTATGGCGCTCGCTACCTGGTGTTCTTCCATATTGAATTCGCACAGGAAATTTTTTCTGCCTGCGCTGGCGCCTGCGTTCTTAAATCTGGGATGGCTCGGCGGCGCATTGATGGTTCTTTGGAAATACAGCGGAGCCACACAGGAAAAGCAGGCAATCATAGTTGCAGCGGGGGTGCTTCTCGGCGGGTTCTTGCAGTTTATAATTCAAATTCCGATGCTGCGGCACATTGGATTTAAATTCGTTCCGAAGATTTTTAAAAAAATTCCTGCTATTGTGGAAATCGGAAAACTGCTGACGCCTGCGCTTTTCGGTCTTGCGGTGGCGGAAATAAATTTTTTGGTCGATGTATTTTTAGCGTCGTATCTTCCCGAAGGCAGTGTCGCCGCGCTGACCTATGCAAATCGACTGATTTTTTTACCGATGGGGCTCGCAAGTGTGGCAATGGCGACCGCAACGCTGCCCGAGTTGTCCACACTCGCCGCAAGAAAGGATTTTTTTAAATTTAATAGAACTCTTTCGTTTTCGTTCCGCACATTGCTCAGCATTATGCTGCCGATTTCCGCATACATCCTTGCGATGAATAAACCCATCGTGAGATTTTTGTTTGAAAGGGGGAGTTTTTCCGGCACGGTGTCCACACCGATGACCGCATACGCTCTCGCTATGTATGGAATTGGATTGTATGCGTTCAGTTCGTTTAAAATTCTCACGCAGGGATTTTATGCGCTGAAGGACACGAAGACCCCTGTTGTGAACGCCGCCATAGCGCTTTTGATAAACATTGTGCTGAATCTCATCCTGATTGGTCCGATGAAACACGCAGGGCTTGCTCTGGCGAGTTCGCTGGCGTCGATTGTTCAGGTGTTTTTTCTGATATGGTGGTTGCACAAACGGGGCGTGATGAACTTTGCCGATGAAATGAAATTTTTTTCAAAAGTGGTTTTCGCGTCGGCGGTTCTCTGGGTAATCGTGTGGTTTTCACTCGTCATCACGATGAAATTTGTGGCGGGAACATCATTCATCGCACGGACAATTCAACTGATAATTCCATCGATTGTGTGGTTTGTGGCTCTCATATCCATCGCCTATGTCCTGAAGATTGATGAAGTTATAAATTACATTCGAGAATTGCTAAGAAAATTATCGGACAAAATCTTTTCCAGCAAATAATCCTTTGAAAAATTTTTTCCGAAAGCCAACATCAGTTTTTCCGTTTTTTCTTTGGAGGAAAAAAGAATTATGCGAAATAGGTAATTTTTTAGGTTCTTTGGAATGTGCATTTATTTGTCCCCTCTATCCTCTAACTCCTTTCTCCCCAAGGAGAAAGGAGAACCGATGAATGCACAACTATAAAGTTCTTCTTCCTGGGGAGAAGGATTGAGGGGTCAGTCCTCTGGACACCCGACGACAAAATCCCCGCAGGGATTTATTTCATTCGTGCCGCCGCAGGAGACGGCAGAGCAATTACGAAGCGAATTATATATGTGAAATAATTTTTCACAAAATTCTTCGTGTGCCATTTCCGTAGAGACGCAAGATTTTGCGTCTCTACCATATTGAACCAGGAAAATGAAGCCTAATACTTCGTGCAGGTGCAGTCGTGCAGAACGAAACAGTCGGGGCGCTGAACAATGAAATCGCACACAGTTGAGCAGGATGTCTCGTCGAGGTTATTCCCGTTGAGCCACAATTTTTTTAGCGAAGATACATCCACAAGCGGGGATACATCGATTTTGACGATGTGATTATAGTACAGGTCGAACCAGTATAGATTGTTGCAGTTTGCGAGAGGGGAGACATCGATTGAATCCAGTTCATTGTTGCCCAGGGAAAGCCACCACAAATTCTGGCAGTTCGCCAGCGGGGATAAGTCGATGTGTGTTATTTGATTTTCAGACAGTTTCAGCGTTTTCAGGTTTTCGCATTCCTGGAGAGGAGACAGGTCGATTGTTGTGAGGGAATTCCATCGCAGGTCGATTGTTTCGAGGGCGGCGCTGTATGTTTCGAGACCTTCGAGGCAGTTTGAGTCCGAAAGTCCCATTTCGGAAAGATTTAAGGCGACCACGCATCCGACGGTGTTGCGGATTACTCTATCGTCAGGAATTGTAATTCCGCCCAATACGATGGAATCGTAGTCGCATTCCAGTTGAGCGATGTAGATTGTTATTTCGTCGTCGTCGTATTCCCTGTCCCATCTTGCCAGTGCCTTTAATGTATAGTTTCCCGATGAATATTCGGAGATGTCGAATATCGCTTCAAATGGATAGGTATAATCTGTCGTATAACTGGATGCTGCGAGGATGAATTGCACGAAGTCGGGGGGTGAATTTGTTTCTGCGCGAACAATTAGACTTGCTGCAACGGTATCCCCATCTTCGGGATATGTGATATTGACCTCCAGCGTATCCGAATGGATGTCGCCGTCATCGTCATCCGGAGGTGGATTATAGCATCCACAGAATAGGATGAATAAAATTGATGCGAATAGCAAAATTATCGTTAATTTTGAAAACATTTTCGCTTTTAGCGCTATCATATTAGTTTTGGATAAATAATATGTAGAATTATGCGATATGCAAATTAAATTTTCAATGTTTAAAATATTAAAAAAATCATTAAATTTCAAAAATTGCTTGACAGATATT
>JAGHAI010000221.1 GCA_021161555.1 bacterium | reverse complement strand
GTATTAAATTTATATTATGAAACTGTTAATTGCGTTTATATTGCTTGCTAATCTGGCTTTTGGTATTCCATACGATTGGGATTTTGAATGGGTTGGCGAGCCTGGATATGAGTGGGATGGTGTTGAGCCGGATTATTTTGAGTCGGACAAGCATTTTATCTACAAGATACGAGTTAGCGGCAACTTAGAACCACAATGGGTAACGCTCAATCTCGATTGGAATGGCGATGGTAACTTTTCAAGAGATGAACAGGTGCCTATGAAGATGGAAAAGCGAGATGATAGAGGATTTGTATATAGTGCTGAAGTGGTTTTTAATAGGTCAGTTTTTAAAAACCAAATGGAATATTATTTTTCAGCTCAAATTGGATATATGGTGAAAACATCACCTCTGATGTTTGGTCCTTTTTCCGGCAATAAAGTTTCCTTTGCTTTTATCGGCGATACTCTATGGGATATTGAGGGTCCCGTTTTTCCTCTCGAAATTGTCGTGAATTCAAGTCGGAACACATTCTATTTCGTGAACACCGGCGATGTTCCAATCACATTTGGTCTATCGATAGACGAAAATATGGATACTCCCTGGAAACCTGCGGAAAGATATGTGGAACTTGGCGAAAACAAATACATTCTTTCAGCCATTTTCACGAAGTCTGATGTCAAACAGGTGAAGAGGAATTGGTTTAATTCTGTGGATTATGAGGATGTTATTTCGGGAGTGCCGAGATTTGCAGAAGGCGAAGTTTTTGGTTTTAATGGCGTTTCCGCTGGTGAATCACTTTCTCCAAATGACACAGTTGCTCTGTGGTTTAGCCTATTGGTTCCACCAAGTTCAAATGGGTCAAAAATTGATAATGTATATTCCCTTCGTGTTAAAGTTTTTGCTGTGTCGGAATGATTATTTTTCCAAATATTAAGGAAGGTAAAATATGGCAGAACAGGTTTCAGTTAGGGAACTTCTCGAGGAAATGGTCAAGCGCGGCGCGTCAGACCTTCACATAACGGTAAATTCCCCGCCTGTTGTTCGTATTGATGGCAAATTGCAGCGGCTTCCTTATGACCCGCTAACAGCGGATATGGTGAAGAGAATGGCATATTCCATTATGACGGAAAGACAGAAACAGCGCTTTGAAGAGGAGTGGGAAGTGGACCTTTCATTCGGTCTGGAAGGGCTTGCTCGCTTCAGGGTGAACATTTTTCTTCAGCGCGGAAATGTTGCCATCGCCATTCGTGTTATTCCCGTTAGAATCAGGTCTTTTGAGGAACTTATGCTGCCGCCTGTCATTTCCACACTCGCGGATTATCCTCACGGACTGGTTCTCGTTACGGGACCGACTGGTTCGGGAAAATCGACCACGCTTGCCGCACTTATCGATAAGATAAATCGGGAAAGATACGAACATATTCTCACCGTGGAAGACCCGATTGAGTTCGTTCACGAGCACAAGAACTGCATAGTCAATCAGCGTGAAGTTGGCGCGGATACGATGAGTTTCTCTCGGGCTCTGAAATATGCTTTGAGAGAAGACCCCGATGTAGTTCTCATCGGTGAGATGAGGGACCTCGATACTGTTGAGTCCGCACTTATTATTTCAGAGACAGGGCATCTTGCCTTTGCGACACTTCACACAAATTCCTGTGCCGAAACGATAAACCGCATAATCGATATTTTTCCCACTGCTCAACAACAGCAGGTAAGAGTGCAGTTGTCGTTTGTCCTCCGTGCGGTCGTCACGCAGGCTCTTATGCCGAAAATTGGCGGCGGGAGAGTTCCCGCGCTGGAAATTATGGTGGTAACTCCTGCCATAAGGGCGATGATTCGTGAGGATAAAATTCATCAGATATATTCAGCGCTTCAGGCTGGCGGCAAATATGGAATGCAGACGATGAATATGTCCCTGGCAGAACTTTATCTGAAACGGCTGATAACGATTGAAGATGCGATGACTCGTTCTCCCGACCCGCAGGAACTCAATGATATTATTGCAAGGAAGAGGATGGGGACGCCACAGGGCGCAGGTGCCAGAGCGCCAGGCAGAAGATAATTTTAATAGACGAGGTGTGGAAAGATGCCAGTTTTCGAATATAGTGGAAAAACCGCATCGGGACAGGTCGTTTCGGGTGTTCTTGAAGCACCAAGCAAAGACGAACTCATCAAATCTCTCCGAAGACAGCGGGTCATTGTCCAGAAGATTAAGAAAAAGCCGAAGGAAATTCACATAACTATTGGTAGCGGTGTCAAAGCGGTTGAAATTTCCCGATTTACGAGGCAGTTTGCCGTTATGATTGAGGCAGGGTTGCCGCTCGTTCAGTGTCTTGATATTATGGCAGGGCAGACGACAAATAGAATTTTTGCGAAGACACTCGCCGATGTTAGGGATGCCGTATCAAGCGGAAGCACCCTTGCAAATGCTATGGCAAAACATAAAAAAATCTTCGACGAACTTTATGTCAATATGATAGAAGCGGGTGAACTTGGTGGAGCGCTGGAGACCATTTTAAAGAGATTGGCTGAATATCGGGAAAAAGCCGATGCCATCAAAAGAAAGGTGAAAGGTGCATTGACTTATCCCGCCATAGTTTCCGTTATGATGGTTCTGATTGCGTGGGTTATGTTGACATTTATTGTTCCTATTTTTGCCGGTATGTTTGAAAGTCTCGGCGCAGAACTGCCAAAACCAACTCAAATTGTTCTCGGTATTTCGGGATGGTTTCAGCATTATTGGTATGTCATTATTCTCACGGTCATCGGGTTGGTTGTCGGATATAAACTCGGCAAGAAGAACAAGAAAACTAAATATTATATGGATTATGTGACTCTTAGATTGCCTATTTTCGGTCCGCTTGTCAGAAAAAGCGCAATTGCGAGGTTTTCGAGGACATTATCGACACTGCAGCAGAGCGGTGTCAATATTCTGGATGCGCTTAACATCACATCGAAGACTTCTGGAAATGCAGTATTGGAGCGGGCAATAAAGAACGCGATTATTTCGATATCTCAGGGCGAGACAATTACGAAGCCTCTGGAAGAAAGTAAAGTTTTCCCACCGATGGTTATTCAGATGATTAGCGTCGGCGAGAAAACTGGAAATATTGATGAAATGCTTTCCCGAGTTGCGGATTTCTATGATGAGGAAGTCGATGCCGCCGTGGAAACTTTGACTGCTATGATTGAGCCGTTGATGACTGTCGTTATGGGGGTTGTCGTCGGAGGGCTTCTTATCGCTATGTATTTGCCAATGTTCGACATTATTGGGAAGATTAAGGGATAAACGAATGATATGTCCTATTTCATCTGATTTCTTGATAAAAAATCCTCACTTCTCAATGAATTGTCAGAGCTTCTGACATCGCCATTTTATTCTAACTTGTGCATAACTATGATAGACAACAATGTCGATAACAATTCTTCCAATTGGCGGATTGAACTGGAACGGAAAATTAAATGGCTGCTTCTGTTCCGCTTCGTGATGATTATTTTGCTTTTCGGCGCGGTGTTTTTGTTCTTATCTCACTATCGTGCATTGTATAAGTTGATTACTTTGTATGGTATCATTACTCTCGGCTATCTCGGAGCATTGTATTATTGGCGGATAACGAGGAGGGAGATTAGCTTTAAGTTCCTTTATGGCGTTCAGCTTTTCTTTGAGATAATTGTGGAAGGGGCAATAATCCATTTCAGTGGTGGTGAGGCAAGTCTGCTGACTTTCCTTTTCGCTCTGACAATTCTTTCCGCTGCATTTGTCTATCGGATGAGCGAAACGATTATTACGGCGACTGTGGCAGTAATTACATATATTGCCATTGCGTATTCAGAATACAATGGAATAATTCCGCCGATACAGTCTCCTGCCGCGCAGATGATTTATTCAAATCCCGATATGGCTTTTGCCGTGGCATATATGCAGGTTTGCTTTCTATATATTGTCGCGTTTCTTGCGGGTTATATGGCGCAGAAGATTGGCGCTCATCTCGGTGAACTTGAAGAAACGAGGAAGCAGCTTCTTCGTGTGCAGTGGAACACCGACCAGATTCTTCAGCATATGCGCAGCGGATTGATAACCGTCGACGAAGATGGGAATGTCATATATTTCAACGAAGCGGCTGCCAGAATTTTACAAATTCCTTCCGATAAAGCGTTAAAGCAAAATTTTAGAGATGTCTTTCCCGAGCGATTGAACAATTTAAAAAATCTTCTTGAAAGTGCGCTTTCCAGAGAAACGATTGGTCATCGTTCGGAAACGGTTGTTGAAAATAGATACGGACAGCAAATTCCGATAGCTGTTGTAGTCAATACTCTGCGCACAAACGACACTATCGGCGGAGTGATAGTTCTCTTTGAGGATATTACGGAAGATAAGAAGAAGGAAGAGCTTCTTCAGCAGATGGAGCGTCTTGCGGCGATTGGCGAACTTTCCGCCCGACTTGCTCACGAATTGAGAAATCCTCTCGCCGCAATCCGCGGCGGCGTGGAAATGCTGAAAAACGAGATGAAAACCGCCAAAATTGACGAAAAAGTTGCAGATTTGATAATTCGGGAAAGCGATAAACTAACACAAATTCTCGAGGAATTCCTGACATTTGCACGATTAAAGGAACTGCCGCAGGAACAATTTCGCACAGATGTTTTGAATTTGAGGGTTTTAATCGAGCAGTCTATTGAGGCATCTTTTGCTGGCGCTGGATTCCCTGAAAATATCGATTTGAAAATAAACATTCCCGAAAATGTCGAAGTTCTCGGCAGAAAGGACCAGCTCGTCCGCGCGTTTCAAAATATCATTACGAATGCTATTGAATCAATCGGGAAGGAGAGCGGAGAGATAATAATTTCAGTGGGACAGAGGATAAAAAGCCTTTTCAATCAGGAGGAGCTGATTGGAATTTCCTTTCGCAACAACGGTGAGCCGATAAGCAAGGAAAACATTCAAAAGATTTTCGACCCGTTTTTCACCACAAAGCCAAAGGGTGTTGGATTGGGCTTATCGATAGTGCAGGGAATTATAAATCAGCACGGTGGTTTTATCGAAGTGAAGAGCAAACCGGAAGAATTCACCGAATTCATCATATATCTGCCGGTTGCAAAGACTTCTGCGAAATAGATAACTTTTTAAGTTCTTTGGGAAGTGCATTTATTCGTCCCCTCTATCCTCTAACTCCTTTCTCCCCAGGGAGAAAGGAGAACAGAATTCCTTCTCCCATCGGGAGAAGGTGGATTGCGACGAAGTCGCAAGACGGATGAGGGGCTTTTCCGCGGGTAAAGTAAAGTAACGCAACCCACGACTTCAGTCGTGGGATATATGAATTTCGAAGAAAATGCCGGTTGCAAAGAAAGGAGAAACGGCATAGGAAATGGTGAATTCGGGGATTGTGTTAAAAAATCGTCTATTTTATATATACAATTCGTCTTGCTTTTATTAGTTCGGATTTCATCGCTATTTTCACGAGGTAAATCCCCGATGAGAGCGACTTGTTCGGTGTCCACACGACTTTTTGATAGTTTGATTTCGTGTTGCCCAATAATCCCGATGTTTTAGCATTCGTTCCTGATGAAGTTTTCCACACAAGTTTTCCGCGCAAATCGTATATGGCAACATCTGATTCCGACGGCGCATAGATGACGCAGGACGAGTTGAACGGGTTCGGATAGATTTTTGCGTTCAATTTTTCAGGGGCATTTTTAATATTCTGTTCGATGGATAGTGCTTCACCGAGATGTGTTCTCGCCTGTGCTGCGTTGGCTTCAAAGTCTGATAGGTCATTCCCCGCCACGATGGCATAGACGACGGTATCGCCTGCGTCAGCAGGGATGGACAGCGCACCGTTCGCGATTATAAGCGACCAGTCGTCTGTGCTGTCGCCGGATGATATGGAAAACGCGCCTGAAAGAAAGTTGTATTTCACGCTATCTGCCCAGCCCATTCCCGAAGGATATACATAGTAGGGGTTGTTGACAACGCTTCCCCTGTCGATTTCGCTCACTCCAACGAGCCCCACATAGGCAGGATGTGCAGGCGGAGACTGTGAATCCCACATATAACCCCAATTGTCCGCATTGCTCCAGAACGCTCTGTCATACCATCCGCTGTTGTAATTTATATCGAAGTCAAGGTATAATCCCATATAAAGTCCAGAAATTGTGGCGGAAGTCAAGTTCGTCAGGATGTATCGAAGAATTACGAAATCATTGTCCGGCGCGGATGACCATTCCATAGCGAGAAAATCTATTCTAATTCGGGTTTCCGGGTCCACGAAGGAACAGGAAATTTCCTGGTCGGCAAATGTTCCAGGAGAGGCGGTTTGAATATCAGAAATTGGTTTGATTTCGCTGCTGTTCCCATTTTCACCTGTCGCGACATCGTCGTATTCAAAGCCAATGAATAATCCGCCGCCAAATAGGTAATTATAGCCATCATAGACAAATCCACTTCCCGGTGAACTTGAATTGGTGGGGTCGTAGAAGCCGACTTCTCCAAAATTTGTTATCGTGAATATTACATCTCCTATGTCTAAATCCGCCGTCTGTCGGGGATAATTTGCAACAGTGACGGAGAATGTGTCATCCCAGGAATATCCGCCATCTGCGGTGATGTGCATAAGGACATCGAAAGAATATCCAGGTGGAACGGATGTAGAAGCCTGAAGGACATAGGGGTCGCCTGTATTGGTTGCGCTTTCACCTGTGGCTATATCTCCGTATGTTCCCGAACTGTCGATGACTGTTATATATGTTGACGAAACCGATATGGTGGCATAAACACCTGTTGCATCCATTCCAGAATTATTGATTGTTATGGGCATATTAAAGGTTTCCCCGGGGTCTGCGATGCCGTTATCATTGCCAAACGGGTCGTCTATAGTATAATCGTCATAGGCGATGACGGGGAAACTCGGCACAGGAGCGGAAGAAACCGCTTCGTCGAGCCTTATCCTTCCCGAGCCATAGAGGGAATCCTTCCCTGCAGGTCCCAATGGAAGCGCGGTATTCTGTATTAGAGAATCAAGTGTTCTCGGCGTCATTGCAGGATTTTTCGAAATCAAAACAGCCAGAGCGCCAGCTATATGCGGCGCTGCCATACTTGTGCCGCTTTTTATCGTGTAATTGTAATCGCTGGAACCGTATGTCGATTTTATCCCGACGCCCGGCGCACAGATATCGGGTTTCATCAGCCCCGGGGGATATGGATAGTCGCTGTAATCGCCGGTATCCCAGTGTGTTGGTCCGTAGCTGGAGAACGATGCTATATTGTCGTATGAATCTGTTGCCCCAACTGCAATGACAGCTGTTCGGCTGTTTCCTTCACCTGGTCCTTGCCACGGCGAAGGGCAATCTGCGGGAGCATCGAGGTCTTGAGGGGCGCTGTAATCTCCCTGCTCATTTCCAGCGGCGCACGCCGCAACAACTCCCGCCGTGAGAACATCTTCCATTATAGGTCGCATAAAGTTTTTAATATCGTCGCTCGGATTGTCCCAGCCCAGCGACAACGAAAGCACATCTGCGCCGTTGTCCAGGGCGTATTGAATTCCATCCGCCAGAGCAGATGCCGTGCCCGTGCCGCCTGAACCCATAACTTTCACCGCCATCAATTCCGCACCAGGCGCAACGCCCGTCTGCGAACCATTCGTTCCATCACCGACCACTGTCCCCGAACAATGAGTCCCGTGATAGACTGGAGCGTTGTCATCCCAAGGGTTGCCATCGCCGTTATATGTATCGTATCCGTAGTAATCGTCGATGTATCCATTGCCGTCGTCGTCAATTCCGTTGCCTTCGATTTCTCCTTCGTTGTGCCACATTCTCGAAACGAGGTCGAGATGTGTATATCTTGTTCCTGTGTCAAGAACGGCGACGAGGACATTTTGTCCTGTGTATCCCCAGTCCCAGCAGGTCGGTGCGTTTATCTGGTTCACTCCCCACACTATTTCAAGGGCATCGGCGGATTCCTCAATTCCCTTTATGCGAAAACCCTCAAAATCTTCGAAGGCATCGACTACACAGGGAAGATTTTTTATGGCGTCTATTGTTCCGTCCCCGCTGAACCTGATTTTGACACTGTTTCCGAGCCAGAACCCTTTTTCTATTATGACATCGCAACCCGACGGCAGGATGGGGATGTAGCTTCGGAATTCGTCGATAAAAATTTTGTTCACAGATTTTAAATATTCGATTGCCCTGCGTCTTCTTCTGAGTTTGTCGAGAGAATGGATTTTTTCTATATCATTCCAGAAATTATCGGGGCGGCGAAGAATAACTATGCCTGTTTTATATAATTTTCCCCTTGAGTAAGGAGAAGATATAGAAAGTGAAATTAACAGGAGAACAAAAAAGGCGATGACGAATGATTTTTTCATATTTTCCCCTCAGAATCTTCAGATAAATATGTTAATTATAATTGAAAATTCAATATTTTTTGTAAAATATATTTTTCAATAATTGACTATCATTTCACAATTCAGATGTCAACCTGCACTTCATCGCCCCTGGTGGAAGAGTCTGGTCAACGGAAGATTGCTTCTATTCAAATATGAATCCAAACTGGGGAGATGAAACATCCACTGCGGACGACCCGATGCTCGATATAGACAATACATCGGGATACGGACCTGAGACAATGGTCATTCCTGAACCTGTGGACGGAATTTATGCCGTGGTAGTTCACTATTTTTATGACCACGGCGGCGGTGATGCTCCCGCAACTGTGGTAATTACATTGAACGAAGATAATCAGAGAACATACGGTCCAAGAACGCTCACCAATGAGCAGTACTGGGTTGTGACAGGTATCAATGTTGTCGATGGAGTGGCAGAATTTACATCTGCGCCCGATTCGTCGTATCTATTTGATGAATCTCCCACTCTTTCTCGGACAATTCCACGAAAGAGAAGATAACTGAGAAAGTTATACAGAGCAAACAGCCCCCGAATTTCATAGGGGGCTGTTTTTTTCTAATTTCTGCAGGAAGTCATTTTCCTTTTGATGCTTCGTCTTTTGTCTGCTCGGGAATGCCATCGGGAAAATCTATCCCGATGCCATAGTTCGAATAACTCCACCATTTGCCTTCCGAGCCTTTGCCTGCATAGGCATCTTTTCCGCCGAGGTCGAGCATCAGTCCAATACTGCCGAAATCTCTGCGCCAGTTTCCATAGCCCTGAACATTGTAATTTCTCTTGGCGGCGTATGAATCCTGTCCATTTCCTTCATCGACCAGAACACCAATGCCGTTTGCGTTTCCTGCGCCCTGAGCGAGGTCCCAGGTGACATAATTGTCATCTCCGTTTCTGTCGTCGAGAAATCCTATTGCCAGGTCGTGTCCGCAGCCCTGCGATACTCCGTGAGCGACATAGGCATCGTTTCCCGAAATATCGACGAGCCCCGCCGCCGCAAGATGAACACCCGAACCCTGAGCATATTGATACGAAGTATAACTGTCGTGTCCGCTGAAATCGTATATTGCTCCGAGTGCGAGCCAATAACTTGCAGCCTGTCCAAAAATATCCGATAGATATGCGTCGTTTCCCGATTTCTCCACGATAATTCCAACTCCACCCGAATAATCAGGGCGGAAACCATATCCAAAGCCCTGGCTCAATGTGACATTGTGGTCTGCATATCGCAGTTTGTCGATGCTTGCCCCGGTGCAGATGTATGAATCATTTCCCTCCTCATCATATAGAATTCCCAATCCGCCGACAAATCCAAACGCCTGCGAATAAAGATGTGCTTCGTATCTATCGTAGCCTTCTTTGTCGTATAGAAGCCCGCCGCCGCAGAAACCCGCTCCCTGAACTGCAGTGTGTCCCAAATAGACATCATCTCCTTCTTCATCCCACAAAATGCCCCAGCCAAAAACTCCAGTCGCTTCGGTGTGGTGAAGTCCGCGATAGTGGTCGTTTCCCTTTTCATCTATGAGAATTCCCACGCCGCCGAGAGCTGAGCCTATCGAAAACGATGCATCTGACCAATAGACATCATTCCCGCTCACATCGATGGAAACTGAAAATTTCAATATAGTGTCCGTTCCGCCTGCGCCACCGCGATATTCGTCGTCTCCGCCTAAATCAATTATAACGGCACAGGGAACGAGATATACAGTTGGTCCTTCCCCGCCGATGATGAAAGGACCGAACTCCGTGTCAGTATAATATATGATGTCGCCAAATGCAACTGTGTCAGGTGCAGTCCCGTTGCCCTGCTGCGGCTCCACTTTATCGACGAGATTTTTCACTGTCCATATAGCCTGGGCAATTCTCCGGGCTGAGGAAAATAATTTTCCTCTATCAACACGAGAAGCGAGGGTGAAAAATCTGGTATCTGCCTTTTCCTCTTCCAGTTCTCTCATATCTGCTTCTTCGAGCATAGATTCGTCCACTTCATCAGCGAGTTTTTCTGCGCCAGGCGTCAAATATTCTGGACCACGAGAAAAAAGTGTGTCCAATTGAAACGAATCGAGCGAGGAAAATGCTTCATCGATGTCGGCTTTTGCATCGGAATATGCTGAAAATAAAATGTCGAGAGATTTTCTCAATTTTGGCGGAATATCGGTAATTTCTGACCAGGGATTTTTCCCGCTCTGTTCGTTGAATATTGGATTGGCAGGTTCGATATCCAGTATTGGTGCAGAAATTTTTAAAAATTCTTCCGCAGAAGAAAATTCCATAGTTTTGACGAGGCTGTCGAGAATATCGGGCACTTCGAGAGGTCTATCCATCGCTTCATCGACGATTGAAAGGCGAAATGGGTCGTCGTCCTTTCCCCGTTTGAGTGAGAGTTCTCCTGTCGTCATTTTTATTGCATCCAGTGCGATGGAAAGTGCATCCGAACGGGTTGTGGGTTTGTTTTCCTCTGCAAATGAAATTACAGCACCGCTCAAGAGAAATATTATCAATAGTGAAGTGTAGATTTTAAAAATGCCTTTATACATATTTTCCTCCAGAGGTGTTTTTTTTCAAGATATTCGGATTTTAAGATATTGCAACGCAAAAAATAGCCCCCGCGATGACGGGGGCTATTGCTATTGCTTCGCTCTGTATGTAAACCAAGGAGGGGGTGTTATATCTATTTGAGATAGGTTATTTTTCGGTTCAGCGTTCCGGCTTTTGTCTTCACGACTATAAGATATGTTCCGCCAGGTAAGGTTTCATCGGCTTTCCAGATGTGTTCATTTTGTGAAAGATGTGCAATCTCACGGCCGTCCAGAGTCAGGATGTCGATATTTTCACTGCCATCCAGCTCACCGGTCACTTCTATGTTGATGGCGGAATTAAATGGATTTGGATATACCAGCAGTTCCGGTTTTTGCGGAAGTTTTTCGTTTTCACCAAAAATCCCGGTCGAACTGCCCTTAACCGTGAGGTGAAGTCGGGTGGTGTCGTATTCAGAATAGAACCACACAGCTCCCCAGAACTGTCCAATGGAATTCACTTTTGCCTCTATTTCGATTGAGTGAGAACTTCCAGGTGCAATGGTAGGAATGTGGTCGCACAACATCGTGAAATTTTCCGGATTTGTGTTGACAATCCCACTTATGTCGAGGTCAAAATCGCCTGTGTTCGTGATTATGACCTGCAAAGTTGCAATGCTATCAGGCAGGATGGAGCCAAAATCCAGGAAAGTGTCGGAGAGGGAAATCGTCGGTTTTCTGCCTGCATTGGCATAAAGCAGCACAAATTGAGTGTCGGCGTTGCTATATATCCACAGCGTATCTTCATACGCACCCACTTCCATCGGGAAGAAGTGCAGTGATATATCTATCGTCTCACCAGAGGATAGTTCGAACGCACTTACGGATGTGGAAAATGCGTCATCGGTGGCACGAATGCCGAAAACTTCGAGGTTCATTTCCCCCGTGTTTGTAATCTCGATATGTTCAACTTCGACGGTGTGTTCTACGACTGTGCCAAAATCGACGATGCTGTCTGATATCACCATATTGGGTGGGGTCATACCTTCGCCGTGCAGGACGACGAACTGCGTATCTGCGTTGCTGCAAATCCAGAGTGTGTCGCTGTATTCTTCGCTTTCCGTCGGGGTGAAAACGACCTGTATGTCCTGTGATAAATCGGGCGGAAGGGTCAGGTGTGTCGCTTCGGGGACAAATGCAGGATTCGTCGTATAGATGTTATACACGATAAGTTCGCCCGTTCCACAACTTGTGATGGTGACTTCGGCTCCCGCGTCGGCAAAAATTTCCACATTTCCATATTCGATTGTGTCGGGTGATACATTCATCGCCGCAGTGGGACGATATTCGTATGCTCCTATGTCATACGAAGCGCCGATTGGCCTTGAAATTCCATCGAGGTCATAAAATGGTGCCGTTAGAACGAATAATCCATAGACATCGCTTTCCACACCTGCATCGATGTTCGGCGAAAGAGCTGAAATATGATACAAGCTGTCCGCAAACTCCGAGTTTTCACATATATTTCCTGAACCGATGACGATGTTGGAGATAGGCATTGCTACGGCTCGGGACAGGTCAATATTGCAGTGTGATATGAAAACTTCGCAGGGATAACCCGAAAATCCATACAGGAAAACTTCGCTGCTGTCTCCCGAAGTATTGTTCCTGATAATCGTGTTCATTATCATCGGGTTGGAACGATAGGATGTGGAAATTGCACCGCCCTTGATTGATGCATAATTTTCGACGATGGTGTTGTTGATGATAAAAGGACTGCTCGAAAAGCTGCAGTCTATTGCTCCACCGACTGAATCAGCGGTGTTGTCGAAAATCACATTGTTGACGAAATATGGACTTGAATTTTCAGAAAATGCTATCGCTCCGCCGCTGCCCTGTGCATAGTTGTGCGCTATTATATTGTTCTCGATGGCAGGTTCGGAATTTAGCGTGAAAATCGCTCCGCCAGAATAGAAACAGGTATTGTGCTTGAATATGTTGTGTTTGATAATTGGACTCGAGTAATATGCTGCGATGGCGCCTCCACAGCCTTCTGGAGCGGAATTGTGAAGGAATTGACTGTTTATGATGGTCGGGTTTGCCTGATATGTGAGCACCGCTCCGCCGAATGAGAATGGATATGTTCCAGTTTTTCTGGCATATTCAATTCGAACAAAATCAAGTGTGCAGGCATCGGATGATTGATAGAACACCAATCCGCCAAATCCAGTTGAAGTATCCGCCGCTGTGAAGATGATTGGGTTGTCCAGCGTTCCAGTGGCTTTCAATATTGCGTCGGGTTCAATCTGCATTTTGTAATACCCCTGAAAAATAATCTGCGTTCCCGGTTCGATGATGAGTTCTTCCCCGGCGGGAACGACTATGTCGGATGTCACATAATAGGGAGAATGTGAGACATCCCATACGCCGGTGGCTACGCCTTCGACTGTTGTCTCGGCATAAGCCACACCAAGCGTAAGAAATATTGCTAATAGTGTTGCCGCTGTCCTCATTTTTACCACCCCCTTGTTTGTGTTAATGGTTTTGAAAAATTTTTTTAATTTTTTTGCGCTTTCCTCTAACATTTTGTTCTCCCTGTTTGCTCGTTTTCCTCTCTCGCATTTATCATATTTCTGGCGGAGAAAAGTTCAATCGGGGGTGGATGCCATTTAATAGCGTACTTAGGAGTATTTTTGATTAAGGTGTTTCAATTGGTATAATATCGGTTAAAACAATTTGTTATGATGGTGAAACGACCTGATAATTCGTCTTATCATTGTTGGTTCAATGGTGGCATTTGCGGCGACGATTTTTCTGAGGTGTGCTGAAAAAGTGCATTTTGGGCATCAGGTATTCACCTTAAAAAGAAGAGTGTGCCAATCAACTATTCTATGGGAGACTGATTGTTTTCGGAGCAGGTAGATATTAAAAATAAAAAAATGCTGGGGGACAGAATTGAACTGTCGACACCAGGATTTTCAGTCCTGTGCTCTACCAACTGAGCTACCCCAGCGATTGAAATAATAAATACAATCTTTTCATATTAAAGCAAGTAATTTTTTCCACACAGGCGAAATTTTCGGTTCAAAAAATCCCTATTTTATCATCGTAATTGTAAATCTGGCTTGCAATGTGCGAAAATCGGCGTATATTTATACAAAAAGAAAAAAGGAAAATATTATGACTAAATTTGAAGTTGAAACGAGTTATACAGCGGAGGACATAAAAGTTCTCGAAGGGCTTGAAGCAGTTCGCAAGCGTCCTGCAATGTACATTGGTTCTACCAGTTCAGCGGGGTTGCATCATCTCGTTTACGAAGCCGTCGATAATGCAATTGATGAGGCATTGGCGGGTTTTTGCAAGAACATTTCGGTAAAAATTCACCAGGACGGCAGTGTGACGATTACAGACGATGGAAGAGGAATTCCCGTTGACATTCATCCCCAGCTCGGCATTTCTGCCGCAGAAGTGGTGTTGACGAAGCTTCACGCGGGCGGAAAATTCGACAAGAAGACATACAAGGTATCAGGTGGACTGCACGGAGTTGGAATTTCGGTTGTCAATGCGCTCTCTGAAAGTCTGGAAATAGAAGTGTGGCGCGAGGGAACTGTTTTTATGCAAAAATATTCCCGCGGAAAACCGATAACCGAACTTGAGAGAAAGGGAACGACGAGCCGCAGAGGAACAAGGATTACATTCAAGCCCGACCCGGATATATTTGAAACGACGGAATTTTCCTTCGATACGCTCGCTTCAAGGCTGAGGGAATTGGCTTTTCTAAATCCTGGCATCAGGATTGAGCTTATAGATGAGAGAGATGAGCGCCAGACCGTTTTTAAGTATGATGGCGGCATTGTTTCCTTTGTGGAACATCTTAATAGGGGAAAGCATCCGCTGTTTCCAAAGCCCATATTTATGCAGGGGGAGAAAAATGGCGTCATCGTCGATGTGGCTCTGCAATACAACGATAGCTACAACGAACTTGTTCTGTCCTTTGCGAATAACATAAACACGGTGGAAGGCGGCACTCACCTTGTCGGTTTCCGTTCAGCTCTGACCAGAAGTATCTCGAACTATGCTTCGTCGAAAAATCTTTTGAAAAAAGGGGATTCGATTTCGGGCGGAGATGTTAGAGAAGGTTTAACAGCTGTGATTTCGGTCAAAGTTCCCGAGCCGCAGTTCGAAGGTCAGACAAAGGCGAAGCTCGGCAATTCCGAAGTGAAGGGTATAGTTGAGACGATAGTTTATGAGAACTTATCGACCTGGCTTGAGGAACATCCTGGCGCGGGAAAGAGCATAGTTGAAAAGGCGTTGCGTGCGAGTCGTGCAAGGGAAGCCGCGAGGCAGGCGAGGGAACTTGTGCGGCGCAAGGGCGCATTGGATTCTGCTTCTTTACCTGGCAAACTCGCCGATTGCCAGACAAAGGATGCAAACCTCGCAGAACTTTTCATCGTAGAAGGTGAGTCCGCTGGCGGTTCGGCAAAACAGGGAAGGGATAAGAGATTTCAGGCGGTTCTGCCTCTGCGGGGGAAAATTCTAAATGTGGAAAAGGCGCGTCTTGATAAGATGTTGAAGAATAACGAAATAAGAACGCTCGTCACTGCAATCGGCACGGGAATCGATGAAGACCTCGACATATCCAAATTGCGGTATAACAAGATAATCATTATGACCGACGCCGATGTGGACGGCGCGCACATAAGAACTCTGTTGCTCACATTCTTCTTCCGATATATGCAGCCGATAATATCAGGCAGTCATTTGTATATCGCACAACCGCCGCTGTATAAAGTCCGCGATGGCAAAAAGGAAAGATACATTAAGGACGACAAGGTGATGCTGAATTATCTCATTCGTGAGGGAGCGAAAAATATGGTTTTAACTGCATCTAATGGTAGAAGTGTTTCGGAAAATAAGCTGATTGCTCTCCTTGATGAAGTGGCAATTGCGGATAGGGTATTGAACTTTTTTGCGCGGCACGGAAAACCCAAAAAATTAATGGAACTCATAGTTGGCGGTGGAATAAAATCCACAGAAGATTTATCTTCTCAAACGGAGCTTCTAAATAAAATGCACAGAATTTCCACCCGAGCAAAGGAACTGGGATTGACGATGAATTATTCAACGAATTACGATGACGAACATCTATGCTGGAATGTGAATATTGAATTTGAGGGAGAAGGTTTTTATGGAAATTTGAATTTGTCGTATGAATTTGTAGATGGACCCGATTTTACCGAGCTTTCCGCAAGGTTTTCCCCGCTTTATTCAGATTACCCACCGCCTTTTGTCGTAAAGATTGGAGAAAAAGAGATAAAACTGGAAACTTTTGCTCAACTTCTCGAATTCACCGTGAAGCACGCAAGAGAGGGAAAATACATCCAGCGTTATAAGGGGCTTGGCGAGATGAACCCTGAACAACTGTGGGAAACTACAATGGACCCTGAGACGAGGCGTCTAATTCAGGTTCGCCTTGAAGATGCAGCAGAAGCGGATATGATTTTTTCAATTCTTATGGGTTCTCAGGTGGAACCGCGCAGGGAATTTATTGAAAAGAACGCGCTTAATGTGAGGAACCTCGATGTGTAGTAAGCAATTGCTCAAAAAGGAGATATAATGAAAAATCTAATCATCGTTGTTCTTTTGTTATCCTGTTTTATTGCTTCTGCACAAATTATCATCGACCATAACTGCACGAATTTGTCGCAGGTTCCTGCAGAATGGATTGATTATGTTAGGGCAAATGTGAAATTTCACTATGCGCACACATCCCACGGTGGGCAATTGACCACTGGCTTGTCGCGAATCGAGGCATCCGATACATTTTATTCCTATGCCCTCGATTTCCGTTCCCTTCCCGATGAGGATGGAGCATTTTGCATATTCGAAAATGATGATAAATATTATTATTATTCAATAAGTTAAAAATTTCGCAGAAGACATTGTGGAAATTTGAAAAAGGAGAACACTTATGAGTTTGCTCGTTGTTGGTTCAGTTGCGCTTGACACAGTTCATACGCCAAAGGGTTCGCTGGTTGAAGGTCTTGGTGGTTCGGCGACATACTTTTCCGTTGCGGCGAGTATCTTTACTCCTGTCAAGTTGGTTGGTGTCGTCGGCGGTGATTTTCCCACTGAACATATCGATGTCCTGCGAAGTCGCGGCATTGACATCGATGGTCTTCACACTGCCGAAGGGAAGACATTTCGCTGGAGCGGTCGTTATGGCGAAGACTTTGGCGACCCCGAAACACTTGACACTCAATTGAATGTGTTCGCGGAATTTTCTCCGCAGTTGCCGGAAAAATACAAAAAGACACCTTTTCTATTTCTCGGCAACATTCATCCGCAGTTGCAGCTTCAGGTTCTCGACCAGATGCAATCTTTAAAATTCGCCGCTGTTGATACGATGAACTTCTGGATTGAGCGAGAGAGGGAACTTTTGCTCGCCGTTTTCAAACGAATAGATATGGCGGTGATAAACGAACTGGAAGTTCGGTTGCTGACGGGGCTTCGTTCTCCTCTTGCGGGGGCAAAAAAAGTGCAGCAGATGGGTCCAGAGATACTCGTCGTCAAGCGGGGTGCGTATGGTTCTATGGCTCTCATTGGAGATGAGATATTTTTATTTCCAGCATACCCCACAGATGATGTGACCGACCCAACTGGTGCGGGAGACTCGTTCGCCGGCGGAATGGTTGGATATATAGCGAGCCAGAACGATGTTTCCCCTTCGACCATAAAGCGCGGCATTGCACACGGAACAGTGGTGGGAAGTTTCTGCGTGGAGGGTTTTTCAATTCAGAAGCTGGAGAAAATCACAAAAGATGATGTCGAAAAAAGGCTCGATGCCCTCCGCAAGATGATGGAGTTTTAAATAACTGGACTTATGGCGTGTGAAGATTTTTAAAATCCGGGTGGTGTATTAAGAGAGATGAAAAAGCCCTTTTTCATATCGCTTGGGATACACATCGGGATTTTTATTATCCTGTATATCGTATGCCGTCTTTTGCTTGAAAAAAAAAAAACGCGAAAGGTTTATTCTGTGAAAATTATTTCTGCTCCGCAGCCGGAGCCTGAAAAAACCGTCGTTGAAGAGAAATCGAAAAAAGTGGAGGAGAAAAAGCCGAAAACTCGTGTGGAGAAGGAAAGCAAGAAAAAGAGGAAAAAAAGCACGAAAAAGAAACCCCAGAAGGAATCCAAACCAGCGCAGAAAAAGAAGACGAAGAAAAATCTCGCTCGCGGCAGTGCGAGCATAGACATCGAGGGGCAGAATTTTTCCGATGATTTTTATCTCAATCTGATAATGACCAAAATCGCCAATAACTGGCTCAATCCTCTTCGCGGTGGCAGAAAAATGTCCGTGACCATCTATTTCAGAATTCAGAAGAATGGGACTGTATCCGATGTGAAAGTTGAAAAGAAATCGGGCAATTCCCTTCTTGACCAATCGGCGCTCAGAGCTGTTCTTGCGTCGTCGCCGCTTCCACCGCTGCCGGAAAGTTATTCGGGCGATTTTCTCGGCGTTCACTTTGAATTTGAACACACAGGAAGATAATTTTAATATTGGACAAATGAGGTGATGCGCGGTATTTTTCAGCAGGTGCGGGAAAGTTGCCGTTTTCCCGATTTTGTTTTCATTCAAATGATAAAATTTTTATGGTTAGGAGTAAAAAAATTAAAAAAATTTTTATTTTTCTCTTGCATTTCTGAAAAATACTTCTATAATATAATAAAAG